>JAEUIL010000866.1 GCA_016794255.1 Planctomycetaceae bacterium
CTCGCATCTCCACGATCTCGCCGGATTCGATGCCGAGTTCTTCGGCTTTGGTCCGAAAGAAGCGTCGATCATGGACCCACAGCATCGTCACTTCCTGGAAGCGGCCTGGGAAGCACTCGAAGATGCAGGCCACATGCCCGAGCGCTTCGAGGGTCAGATCGGCGTGTTCGCCGGTTGCGGCATGGGTTCGTACTTCGCGTTCAATCTGCTCACCAATCCCGACTTGGTGAAGAGCACGGGTCTGTTCCTGTTGCGTCACACGGGAAACGACAAAGACTTCCTCGCCACGCGCGTCTCGTACAACTTCAACCTCACCGGCCCTAGCGTCAACGTCCAAACGGCTTGTTCAACGTCGCTCGTTGCCATCCACATGGCGGCTCAAAGCCTGCTCAGTGGCGAGTGCGACATGGCGCTCGCGGGCGGTGTGACGATCGAACTGCCTCACGGTCGCGGCTATCTGTATCAACAGGGTGAAGTGCTTTCGCCCGATGGTCGGGTGCATGCGTTTGATCATCGCGGCACGGGTACGGTCTTTGGCAGCGGTGCGGGGGTCGTCGTGCTGCGGCGGCTCGAAGATGCCGTTCGCGACGGCGACCACGTCTACGCCATCATCAAAGGCTCGGCGGTCAACAACGACGGTGCGAGCAAGATCGGCTATTTCGCACCAAGTGTCGATGGCCAAGCCGCGGCGATCGTCGAGGCGCTCGGCGTCGCGGGCCTGACAGCAGATGAGATTGACTACATCGAGTGTCACGGTACAGGCACCGCCGTGGGTGACCCGATCGAACTCGCGGCACTCACGCAGGCCTTTCGACAAACCACCGATCGCAAACAGTATTGCGGCATCGGCTCGGTGAAGACCAACATCGGCCATCTCGACACCGCGGCCGGCGTGGCGAGTTTGATAAAGGTGTCGCTCGCGCTCGAGAACGGCGAGCGGCCCGCCTCGCTCAACTACGAGAAACCCAATCCGCAGTTGAACATCGAGCAGACGCCGTTTTACGTCAACGCTCAACGCACGTCGTGGCAACGTCGCGAAACGCCGCGCCGCGCGGGAATCACGTCGCTCGGCGTGGGTGGCACGAACGGGCATGTGATCGTCGAAGAAGCTCCGCTCGTACCTGCGTCATCGCCAGCGAAACGAGGGGTGCAACTGCTCACGCTGTCGGCACGTAATCGGGCAGCTGTCGATGAAAGCAGCACGAAACTCGGCCAATTCTTTGCCAACTCGCCCGAGCTGAACCTGGCCGACGCGGCCTACACATTGCATGTTGGTCGCCGGGCATTTGATGTGCGGCGAGTCGTGGCCGCGGCCGATACCGTCGAGGCCGGCCGGCTGTTGCAAGCTAACGACACCCAGCGAGTGTTCACGCATCGCGTTACGGACAAGCCTTCGGTCGTATTCATGTTTCCTGGCGGCGGCGCTCAGTACGTGAACATGGGCCGCGACTTGTACCGCACCGAGCCGGTGTTCCGGCAGTGGATCGGTCGCGGCTTGAATGCCTTGAAAGGGAAAACATCGTTCGATCTTAAGTCGCTGTGGTTCGCGGACGAGATCCAACTCGAAGCGGCTGCGAAAGAACTGGAGCGTCCGGCAGTACAGTTGCCTGCGATCTTCATCGCCGAGTATGCCCTGGCCCAACTGTGGCAGTCATGGGGCATCAAGCCAGCAGCGCTCGTCGGTCATAGCATGGGTGAGAACACGGCGGCGTGTTTGGCCGGTGTGATGTCGTTCGAGGATTGCCTGGGCTTGGTCACCTTACGGGGCAAGTTGATGGAGCAAGTTCCCGAGGGGGGCATGCTCAGCATTCCACTCTCGGCCGACGATGTCCGCGAACTGCTGGGCGACGAGCTTGATCTGGCGACGGTCAACGCTCCGGAATTGTGCACGGTCTCAGGTCCGGTCGAAGCCCTTGAACGGTTGCGTGTTCAACTGCTCAATAAAGACATCGAAGCGAAACGCGTGCCGATCAACATCGCAGCCCACTCGCGGCTGCTCGACCCGATTCTGGAAGAGTTCGGTGCGTACCTGCGGCGCATCAAGCTCCACAAGCCGACGCTGCCGGTGATCTCGAACCGCACCGGTTCTTGGCTGACCGACGAGCAAGCCCAAAGCCCTCAATACTGGGTCGAGCATCTCCGCGGGACTGTGTGGTTCGCCGATGGTATCGGTACGTTGCTCAAGACCCCGGGCCGCGTGTTTCTCGAAGTGGGACCGGGCAAGTTGCTCGGCTCGCTGGTCCGTCAGCATCGCGACACGGCCAAGGACCAAAACATCATCGCTTCATTGCGACACCCGAAGGAAACGATCACCGACGAGGCATTTTTCCTGACCGCGTTGGGTCGCCTGTGGGCCTCTGGTGTCGACGTGCCACTCGATCGCCTGTGGCAAGGCGAGACGCGCCATCGCGTGTCGCTGCCGACCTACGCCTTTCAGCACGAACAGTACTGGATCGCTCCCGGCAAGCCCGACGCGAGCACCGACGAATCGTGGAAACATCTGCCACGGCTCGACGATCTCGACCAATGGTTCTATCGCCCACTATGGAAGCCGCGGTACACCGATCTGCCGAGTGAACCGATCGAGCGGCAGACGTGGCTCGTGTTCCAAGACGACAGCGGCGTCGGTGAGCGGTTGACGAAGCGCTTGCGAAGCGACGGGCACGACGTGATTACGGTCGTGCCGGGCGATGCGTTTCATCGCCACGATGATTTCCATTACACAATTTCGCCCGAGCATGGTCGCGATGGATACGACGCCTTGTTGCGAGACTTGGCCACGAGTGGTCGAGTGCCGCGGCAGGTTGTGCATCTGTGGCTGCTCACCTCGGACGAAAGTTTCCGTCCCGGGTCGAGCTTCTTTCACCGGGTGCAAGAACAGGGCTTCTACAGCTTGCTGTTCCTGACGCAGGCGTGGCAGGGAGAATCGCTTCCCGCGGCTCACGTGACCGTATTGACCAACGGCATGATGCAAGTGGCCGACGAACCGCTCGCATATCCGGAGAAAGCAACGATCCTCGGACCGGCTCAAGTGCTGCCGCGTGAGTTGACCGGCATGACCTGCGCGACGGTCGATCTCGCCATACCGCAACGGGAAAAAGGCTGGTTTGGCGCGAATCTCATCGATGAACCGGCGCTCGACAAAGTCGCCGAGTTGGTGTGGGAAGAGTTGCAGCAAACACCTCGTAGCGCCGTCGTCGCCCATCGTGCGGGCAAACGATACGAGCAGGCCATCGAGCGGATGCGGGCCCCCGAGCCGCGTGAAGGCTTGCCGGGCTTCCGCGATGGTGGCGTGTATCTGATCACCGGCGGTTTCGGTGGCATCGGTCAAACGATTGCTACGCATCTGGCCACGGCGCACCACGCCAAGCTCGCGCTGGTCGGCCGCAGTAACTTGCCTCCAGCAGCTCAATGGGACACGTGGCTCCGCAGTCATGCGCCCGATGATTTGACCTCGCGACGCATTAGGCAAGTGCGTGAGCTCGAAGCGATCGGTGCCGAGGTGCTTGTCATCTCGGCCGACGTCACTGACCTGGTCGCGATGACCCAAGCCCTAGACAAGATTCAACGTCGCTTCGGTACTCTGCATGGCGTCATTCACGCTGCGGGTGTACTGCGTGACGGCCTCATGGCGGGCAAGTCGCAGAGCGATATCGAAGAAGTATTCACGCCGAAGATTCACGGCACGCTGGTGCTCGATGATGTGCTGCGCTCGGTTGACCTCGACTTTTTGGTCGTATTCTCCTCGACGAGCACCGCCATCGCCCCGGCTGGCCAAGTCGACTATGTCGCAGCGAACGCGTTTCTCAACGCTTACGCACAGAGCCGTTCGGTAACGACACGTCGGCAGACCCTGGCTCTCAATTGGGGCATTTGGTCCGAGGTCGGCATGACGGCCACGGGTCGCAATCAATCATCGACTCACGCCCCGGCCTGCGAACCAGCCACGCACCCCCTCTTCGAGACGCGGTGCGGCGACCAGCATGCGGCCGAGGTGATCCTGTCGGCTCGCTACAGTCCAGCCACGCACTGGTTGCTCGATGAACACCGGACCGCAAGCGGACACGCTCTGATACCCGGCACGGGCTATCTCGAACTCATGCGGGCCGCGCTCGTCGAACTCGGCGTGCGACAGCCGTTCGAGATCGCCGATCTCTATTTCCTCAAGCCACTGGCAGTCGCGGATTCAGCGCCGAAAGATGTTCGTGTCAAACTGCAACGCGACGAAGAAGGTTACTGGTGTGCGATTCAAAGTCGGGTCGCGTTCGACGATGGCCGAGCCGGTTGGGAACAACACGCCCAAGCTCGGTTGCTACTCGATGCGTTGCCCGAGGTGCGTCGCGTGCCGGTCACCGAGATCGATGCTCGCTGCACGCGTCATCGGCAACATGCGATCCACTCCGCCTTGCACACTCGGCAGGAAGAGCATCTGCGATTCGGTCCGCGTTGGCACGTGCTGCGCGAAGTCGCATATGGTGAGCACGAAGCGATCGCCAAGCTTGAGTTGCCCGACGCCTTCCGTAGCGATTTGCACGATTTTGGACTGCATCCGGCGCTGATGGACTTGGCGACCGGCTATGCGATGGATTTAATCGCCGGCTACGACCAATGTCACGATCTATGGGTACCCGTGTCGTACCAACAGATACGGGTATATGGCCCGCTGCCGCAGCGCGTGGTGAGTTGGGTGCGCAACCATGGCGACAATCGGGCTGAGGGTTCGATTGCGACGTTCGATATCACGATCAGCGACGAAACCGGCCGGGTGCTCGTCGAGATTCGCGAGTTCTCGATCAAGCGGTTGTCACAGTCCGATAGCTTTGCCTTGGACGCGAAGCCTTCGCCGCACGAGGTTGAGCTTGAACCGCACGACGCCGCGCACGAGCGTCAGCCTTCGGCAGGCGACGAGGTGTTCGCACACAATCTGGCCCAGGGTATCAAGCCGGCCGAGGGTGTGGCCGCGCTCGAACGTGTGTTGCGCGCCGGCATCATGCCGCAGGTCATCGTTTCATCACTCGACGTGCCCGCGTTGATTGCTCAGACCGACCGATTGGTCACGGCGCAAGAACGCGAACAGACGACATTTACTCGGCCGAAACTTGAGAGCGAATTCATTGCCCCACGCGATGATGTCGAGCGAACGCTGGCCGGCATCTGGCAGGAACTGTTGGGAGTCAATGAGGTCGGCATCCACGACAACTTCTTTGAACTCGGCGGACACTCGCTCATTGCAGTGCGATTGTTCGCCCGGATCAAGAAGACGTTCGCGGTCGACTTCCCGATGTCGATTTTGTTCGAGGCTCCGACCATCGCCGGTTGTGCCGAGTTGATCCGCGAGTCGGGCCAACATCGCGCTCCCACTGGCGACGAGCCGCTGCGCGAGACACATCGCACGCGCTACGCCCATCTGGTGGCGATGCACGAGGGGAGCGGTGCCCACGAGCGACCGTTGTTCATCGTGGCCGGCATGTTTGGCAACCTGCTCAATCTGCGACATCTAGCACACCTCGTCGGTCAAGATCGGCCTTGCTATGGCCTGCAAGCGCGTGGCCTGTACGGTGACCATCCACCGCACGAGACATTTGAAGAAGCCGCGACCGACTATCTGCGCGAACTCCGCTCTGTGCAACCGCATGGTCCGTACCTGCTCGGCGGCTTTTCCGGCGGTGGCATCCATGCGTACGAAATGGCGCGACAACTCATCGAGCAAGGCGAAGAGGTCGCGATGCTTGTGATGCTCGACACGCCGTTGCCGGTGAGCGCCCCGCTGACATTCAGCGACAAGGTGCAGATGCACCGGCAAAAGCTCGGCCGGGAAAAAGGTCGCTACTTCACGCGCCTGATCGGCAATCGCATCGCTTGGGAGATTGCCAAGCGGCGCAAGAAACGCGCTCGCGATCAAGGCCCGCAGCAAGCGCAGTTCCACAATCTGGCGATCGAAGCCGCGTTCTATCGGGCCTGCACCCGCTACGAAGTTACGCCCGTGCCGGTAACGATTTCGCTGTTCCGACCCAAGCTCAATCCGATTCACGTGTTCGGGCCCAATCGGATGATCAACATCGATCGTCGCTTTATCTATCACGACAACGGTTGGTCGTCGTTTGTGACTGGAGTTGATGTTCATGAAGTGCCCGGCGACCACGACAGCATGGTGCTCGAACCGAACGTGCGCGTGCTGGGTGCCAAGCTGCGGCAGGCCATTCGCGACGTGGAAATGCGATTGGATCACGTTGCCGAGACACCCCGATCACAGCCTGCGCCGGTCGTGGTCGAACTGCCGGTAATGTCCGGCGGAGTTACCTCGGTCGGACTGTGATGAGAACAGATCACTCGAACCACAACCAGCGAACTTGCCATGGATCACTCGACGCTCATCAAAACGCCCGTGTTGGTCGACGCTTCGCCGCCGATCGTGGCTGCTGCCTCGCCCGCGAATCGTCGTCGCCGCATTCTCATCGGCAAGCCGGGGCTCGACGGCCATGACCGTGGCGCGAAGTACATCGTGCATCTGCTGCGCGATCACGGCTATGAGGTGATCTACACCGGCATCCGCCGCACGCCCGACGAGATCGTCGCCAAAGCGGTGCGACAGCAGGTCGATGCGATTGGCCTGTCCGTGCTCTCGGGGGCGCACATGCCGCTGTTCACCCGTGTGCTCGAACTGCTCGCCACCCAACGTGCCACGCAGATTGTCGTCTTTGGCGGCGGCATCATTCCGGCCGAGGACGTGGAGCTGCTCAAGTCACAGGGCGTCGCGGAGATTTTCACGCCTGGGGCAAGCGCAGACGAGATTCTGAGTGCCCTGGCTCGCTTGTTGCCCGTTACTCACGCAGGCGCATGAGGTCACCATGAATACGAGTAACACCCTCTCATTGCAAGCTGGCTTCGCCGATTGGCAAACGCAAACGCTCGCGCCGACGTTGCGCAAAGCGCCGGAGCGCGTGGCTCGTTTCGTCACCGCCAGCAGTACGCCGGTCGAGCGGTTGTATTTACCGATCGAATCCAGCGGACACGAACGCTATCTCGAACAACTCGGCTTTCCGGGCGAGTACCCGTTCACGCGCGGCGTTCAACCCACGATGTATCGTGGTCGTCTGTGGACCATGCGGCAGTATGCCGGCTTTGGCAGTGCCGACGAAACCAACGCTCGCTTTCGCTATTTGCTCTCGCAGGGCAGTACCGGTCTGTCGGTGGCGTTCGATCTGCCAACTCAAATCGGTTACGACTGCGACGCTCCGCAGGCCGCTGGCGAAGTGGGACGCGTGGGCGTGTCGATCTCGTCACTGGCCGACATGGAGCGGCTCTTCGACGGTATTCCGCTCGATCGCGTGTCGACGAGCATGACGATCAACGCCACCGCGCCGATCTTGCTGGCGATGTACGTGGCCGTCGCGGAACAGCAGAATGTTTCGTCTACGCAGATCAATGGCACGATTCAGAATGACATTCTCAAAGAGTACATCGCGCGCGGCACATATCGGTTTCCTCCACAGGCGTCGTTGCGGTTGACACGCGATTTGTTTGCCTGGTGCTCGCGCGAGACACCCAAGTGGAACTCGATCAGCATCTCGGGCTATCACATTCGCGAAGCAGGCAGCACCGCCGCTCAGGAAATCGGGTTCACGCTCGCCGATGCGGTTTGCTACATCGAGTCGGCTTTGAACGCGGGCTTGTCGGTCGATGATTTCGCTCCGCGATTGGCGTTCTTTTTCGCGGCACATACCGACGTGCTCGAAGAAGTCGCCAAGTTCCGCGCCGCGCGGCGGCTGTATGCCCGGCTGATGCGCGAGCGATTCGGAGCGCAGGACCCGCGGAGTTGTATGCTGCGGTTTCACACACAAACCGGCGGCGTGACGCTGACAGCCCAACAGCCCGATAACAACATTGTTCGCGTCACACTGCAAGCTCTGGCAGCAGTGCTGGGCGGCACGCAATCGCTGCACACGAACAGCAAAGACGAAGCACTCGCGCTCCCCAGCGAAGAGGCGGTCACCGTCGCATTGCGGACGCAGCAGATCATCGCTCACGAGAGTGGCGTGGCCAACACGATCGATCCCCTAGCGGGCTCGTACTTCATCGAACAACTGACCGACCGGCTTGAAGCCGATGCACGTCGGTACATCGACAAGATCGATGAACTCGGCGGGATGGTCGCCGCGATCGAGCAAGGCTATCCCCAAGCGGAGATCGAGCAGGCCGCCTACGACTTTCAGCGAAGCATTGACACCGGCGCGCGACAAATCGTCGGTGTGAATTGCTTCGCGTCGCAGGAACCGACCCGGCTCGAACTGTTTCAGCTTGACGAACAATCCGCTCGCCGGCCGATCGAGCGGTTGGCCGAGGTGCGTGAACGACGCGATGCGTTGCGAGTCAATCGCACCCTCGATGCGATCCGCGCCGCGGCGCAGTCCGACGAGAACCTGATGCCGGTCATTCTCGATGCGGTCCGTGCCTACGCCACGATTGGCGAGATCTGTGCGTCGCTCGAGTCGGTCCTGGGCGTCCATCAAGAATCGTGCGCCGAGGTGCTCGCATGACCAATCCTCTGCAATATCCGGCGACGGCTGAAATCGCGGGCTTTGCCCCCGGTGTCGTGCCCCCGTCGACCGCGGGCTTGTTGCCAGCCATCGAGACACTGGGGCTCGATCACCTCGGCATCGCCGTCCGCGAACTCGTTGAGTCGCGGCGATTCTATGAGTCGATGCTCGGTGCAACTTGCGTCGGAATCGAAGAGGTGGCCGAGCAACAGGTGCGCGTCGCGTTTATACAGTTGGGGCGCGAACAGCCCCTCATGATCGAGTTGCTCGAGCCGACCTGCGACACATCGCCGATTGCCAAGTTTCTCGAGAAACGCGGTCCAGGCGTGCATCACATCGCACTCGCCGTGCGTGATCTGCCGTTGCAGCTTGCCAAGTTGAAACTGCAGCAGGTGCGTTTGATCGACGCCACGCCGCGTCGCGGAGCTCACGGCAAATCGATTGCCTTTGTTCATCCGCAACCCACGGGCGGGGTGTTGCTCGAATTGTGCGAAACATTGTCCCCCGAGGTTGCGTGATCCAACATGTCAGCTCCCACCACAACGACACCGCTGCTCGAGACCACGCAGGCTTGGCCGCTGACGCCGCTGCAGCGCGCCATGGTCTACGCCTCGGTCGTGGCCCCGAACTCGGGCGTCAACATCGAACAATTCGTGCTCACGTTGCCCGAGGCGATCGACGAATCGCGGTTGCTCGCCGCGTGGCAAACGATTGTCGCTCGCCACGAAGTGCTGCGCTCGCGCGTCGAGTTGCCCGAGGAGGGTGAGCCGCTGCAGGTCGTCGAAACGGGAACCGACGTCGACTGGACCTCGCATGACTGGCGGGATCTCGGCTCGTGCGACGATCAGCGGCAGCGGTTTGCCGAGTTCTTGGCACTCGATCGCCGCAAGGAATTTAATTGGAACGCTGGGCCACTGACGCGCGTCAACTGTTTCCGCATGGCCCAGGAACGGACCACGATCGTGTGGACGTTTCATCATGTGCTGCTTGACGGGCGTTCGATTTCTCGCGTGGTACGTGAATGGCTGGCCATTTACGAGTCACTGGCGCTTGAAGAGCCGGTGCGACTTTTGCCTGCGGGCGATTTCGCCACCTTTGCGCAAGAAGTGTCGCAAACGCCGCTGCCGCATGTCGTCGAGTTCTGGCGCGAGCGGCTGCTGAGCGTTGCCCAGCAAACATTACCGCAGCCGTGCAGCGATGCCGACGCGAGCGCTATTCTCGCCGCATCCCATGGCCAGTTGACCGTCGAGCGCGACGAAGTCGCGACCCACCAATTGCGTGCCTTTGCCGATGAGTGCGGCGTGACGATGCACTCGCTGGTCCAGGCGGCGTGGGCGCTCACACTCAATACATTCACCGGCCAAACGGACATCGTCTTTGGCTCGGTCCGCGCGTGCCGCCATGTCGCGGTTCCCCAGGTGGAATCGATGGTTGGCATGCTCATCAACACGATTCCCTTTCGCGTGCAGCTCGATCGTTCGATGCGGCTCGATCAACTGTTACAGCAAATTCGGCAGCAGCAATTCGACCTGCGCGAATACGAGACGATCGGCATCGAAGATTGTCATCGCTGCAGCGGTCTCGAAGCCGATCAGCCGCTCGTGCGGACCGTGGTGATGTTCGAGAACGTCGATTTGCAGACCGAATTGCAGCGGTTGGGGGGCGCATGGTCCCGACGTGGTTGCGAACTGTTCGAGAAGACCGACGTTCCCCTGACGTTGGCCGTGCATCACGACGAAACGTTGTCGATCCATCTGGAGTACAGCACGGCTTGCTACGATCCGCAGACCGTGCAGTCGATCTTAACCTATTTCGTGTTCGCGCTCGATCAACTGCGACGTTACGCCTCGCGGCCGATTGGTGACTTTCCGTCGGTGACACCCGCCATATCGCAGCGGTTGCAGTCATTCGTGGCGGGCGAGACCAAGCAATACCGCTACGCCACGCTCGTCGACTGTTTCGAGGCCACTGTAGCGCGTGACCCGGCGGCGATTGCAATCCACGCGGGACAACAGCAACTGAGCTTTGCCGAGTTGAACGCACTAGCCAACACGCTGGCCTGTCGGTTGATTGAACGGGGGGCGAAGCCCGGCGAGTTCGTCGGTCTCTCGTTACCGCGCTCGGTCGACCTGTACATTGCGGCACTGGCGATTTTGAAGTCCGGTGCAGCGTACTTGCCGCTCGATCCGCAGTATCCCCAGGATCGGTTGGTTTCGATGCTCGACGACGCCCAACCGGTCGTGGTCGTCACCGAGTCGAGTTTCGCCGGCAAGCTGCCGATTGATACCGAGCGATTGCTCTGTGTCGACGAATTGCCCCCGACCGAGTCGGCCGATGACGCTAATCCACGTGTCCGGGTCGCGGCAGACGATCCAGTGATCGCCATTTTCACCTCGGGCACCACAGGTCGACCCAAGGGTGTGGTCCTTACCCAACGCGGGATTGCCCAATCGAATCAGTTCATGAGCGAACTGCTTGAGTTGCGGCCCGGCGACCGGTCGCCACAAGTGGCGACGATCAACTTTGATGTCTCGATCGAGGAAATCTTCTGCACGCTCAACGCCGGGGCGACACTCGTGGTGCCGCCGTTGGATGTCTTGGACTCGGCCGAGCGATTCTTGCAGTTCGTCGAACAACAGCGGCTCACGGTCTTGAATTTGAGTACGCAGCTGTGGCGCGAACTCGTGCGTTACTGCGACGATGAGGGACGCGAGTTTCCCGATTGTGTGCGACTGGTGATCGTCGGCGGCGAACGCACTCCGCGTGAGAGCTATCAGACGTGGCTCCGCGTGGGCGGACGACGCATTCGCTGGATGAACGGTTACGGGCCCTCGGAAGCCTGCCCCATGTCGACCGTATTCACACCGCGTGCGCTCGGCGAGCCGCTGGCCAGCGACCCGCCAATCGGTCGACCGATCAAGAACTGGTGCATCTACGTGCTCGATGGCTGGCAACG
>JAEUIL010000873.1 GCA_016794255.1 Planctomycetaceae bacterium
CGCCTCGCGCGGCGCGATGCCGAAGAACTGCGCGTCGAAGTGGTGAATGTCGTCGAGAAAACCTCCGCGGCGTGTGGCGGTCTTTCCCGGCTTGCTGCGGTCGGGATCGTAGAACGCGTCGATGTCAAATCGTTCGCGGGGGACTTCGCTCGTGGCATCGCGTCCCTCGGCCAACATTTTCCAGTAGGCATCGAGATCGTTCGCGCCGCCCGGAAAGCGACAGGCCATGCCGATGATCGCGAGCGGCTCGGGCCGCGGTTCATTGGGCACACGACGCTCGGCTGATGTAGCAGGATTGGGTGACTGCGGCATAGACGAAATCCTTGCCGGGGTCGGGAGACCAACGGTGGGAGCAACGGGTGGAGTGGAGCGAGTCTCGGTACGAGGCGGCGTTTGCGGAGCGGGCACGGACGGTGCGACGGGCGGGGCTTCCGCGTGCGTAACAGTCGCGGCGGACGGCGTGCTTGCTGCTGACTCGACCGCGGCGTCCAAGACTTTTGCGAGCAGACCGACGAGTTGTTGGATCGTCGGATAGTCGAACAAGGTGGTGGCTGGCAGACGACATGCGAGCTGCTTTTGCAGTCGGTTGCGGAGTTCGACACTCGTGAGCGAATCGAGTCCCAGCTCGGCGAAACCTCGGTCCAATGGCAGCGAGTCGGACTCCTTCACGCCGAGTGATTGCGTCACCTCGCGTCGCACGAACTCGGTCAACAGTCGCGATCGATCATGGGCCGATGCTTGCGAATAGACGAGTGGAAAGCCGGTGAGCGGTGCCGAGGGTGACGACTTAGCGGCTGTGGTCGTCGTGGTCGGTCGCAATGCGGCGGGCGACGGTGACTTGGCGGGCGTTGGTTCGCCGGTGCAGGCGTTCACAATCAAATCGGCGATCGCTGCGGCGGACGCACGGCCGGTCGTGTCGAGTGATACGGCTTGCCAGCCGGACGTGTCGATCACGCCGAGCGGACTGCGGTTCACGAGCCAACGTCGAACCGGTGTCCCGTTGAGAATCGGTTCGCACGCCTGCTGGAACTGTTTCGTGGCTTCAAGCGGTGACGAAGTTGAGTTCGCCCCCGACTTGCCGTTTCCGTCGTGATTGGCGGCGGCGCGATCTGTGACGCCGTCGGGCAACAGCGACCACAGGTTGATGATCCCGGCGAGGTTGCTGTTTGTGCTGGTCACTTCCCGCAGCACGCGCTCGAACTCGGCAGCTCGTCGACCGGTGAGTTGATACCAATTCGGGCCGAGCTTGGCGGTAACGTCGCCGAGCGTGATCGAGACGCATTCGCCGCCCCGATCGCGCAGTTGGTTCGCGAGCGCCGTGCCAATGTCGGTGCCGTCGTCGAGCAGCAGCCACGTTGCGCGTGACGATTGGCTCGTTTCGACCGCTTGTGGGGTGTTTGTGGCGCGACCGGCGACCACCTCGTAGCGTAAACCTTCGCACCAAGCGACGACTTCGCCCGTGGGCGTGAACAGTACTGCATCGACCGTCAGCGGCGCACCATCGTCCGCGGGTGACGTAGCCTGCCGGACAGCGCACCAGAGCGTGGTTGCGTCGGCGGGAGTTACAAGCGTGAACCGCTCCATACCGGCGGGGACGCGTGTCACGCTTTGATCGGCGCTCGAACCGACGGCGACTTGTAGCAGAGCGTCGATCACCAGCGGATGCAGCACGGCTGAGTGGTCGCTTCCGATCGACTCGGCAAACTCGAGCTTGGCGAGCGTGATGGTCTCGCCGACCCACACATGGTCGACGTTTCGGTACCGGGCACCGAGTTGCACGTCATGACGATCCAATCGGCGGTAAAACTCGTCACGTCCGACCGTCGCTTGGGCCGCTTGTTGCAGGTTTGCGATCTGCGTGGCCGCCGCAAGCCACGCTGGTTGGGGATTTGTGTTCGCCGACGTGATGCGACCCCGGACATGCCGCGTCGTCGTGGCGTCATCCACCAGCCGAACGATTTCAAAGCCGCGTGGGCCCTCCGTTTGAGCGGGCTCAACAATCAACTGCATCGACGACGGGGCATGCTCATCGATCGGCACGATGCGTTCCCAATGCAGATCGTCGATCACCACGGAACGGGCTGCTGTGCTACTCAGCGAGCGGCCAGCTTCGATGAGCCACGCCAGCGACAGGCTTCCCGGCGCGATACAACGCCCGTTCAAGCGGTGTTCGGCCAGATACGGCAGCGCGGCGAGCGACCAATTCGCTGCGAAGACGGTCGAAGACAGAGCCGGTGACCGCAACCGAGTGCCGAGCAGCGTCGGCGCGGAACTTGCTGCCCGATCACCGCTCGCGGGCAATGTGCGAGGACGTTCGATCCAGTAGCGTTGCCGTTGAAAAGGATACGTCGGCAGCGGCAAACGTCGTCGCGCATAGTCAGCGTCGAACGCGAGCCAATCGATCGTCACGCCGTGGATCTGCAACCGAGCAAGTGTGTCGAGAAGCGCGATCCAGGCGGAGTCGGCACCGCGATAGGATTCCAGGTCGATCCGTGCGGCGGAGTCGGCGATCGCAGCGGCTTCGGCCACGGGCGTGTTATCGATTACGAGCCCAATGGCGGCGGACAATGGATATTGGCTGGCCGAGCACGCCGCGGCGATTTGGCCCACGCCGCGACCGGTGATCGTGGCCAACTTCACGCCCCAACTACGGTACAGTTCGACCAAGGCGTAGTTCAACGCGAACACGCCGAGACGTTCAGCGAGTGAGTCCTCGGTCTTTGCGTTGGGTATCGGCTCCGCGAACAGCGTGGCGGTGACGAGCGCAGTTCGATCGGGCGGCACGGCAGCGATGCAACGATCGAGCAACAACCGGAACGTCGGCGAGGTGTCGTACAACTCGCGAGCGGCTCGGCCCGACAGACACCGCTGAGCGGCGCAGACGACGACCACGTCGGGAGCGACGTTTGCCGCGCGTCCGACTTGCACGCGCTCGTCGCTTTGGCCTGTGCTCAGGTCGCGGAGCAACGTCGCCAACTCGTCTGCCGATCGGAAGCGGAACGTTGCTCGTTCGCGCTGCGTTACTCGGCCGGTATTGGCCGTAAAGACCAGATCACCCAGCGGTGGATCGGCGTGCGTGGCGAGATACTGTTCGTACCGCGCGGCCAAGTCGTGCAATGCTTGCGGCGTCCGGGCTGAGAGCGTGAGCAAGTGCCACGGACGATCCACCGCGGGTCGACGCGGCGCGACAATCGGCGGCTCTTCGACGATCATGTGAGCATTCGCGCCGCCAATGCCGAGCGAGTTGACCCCGGCGCGACGCGGTGTCGCATCGTGTGGCCAGTCGAGCAACTGCGTGTTGACATAAAACGGCGTGTGCACGAAATCGATCTTGGGATTCGGCGTCTGATAATGCAGCGTCGGCGGAATTTGCCCGTGCTGCACAGACAGGATCGCCTTCATGAACCCGACCACGCCCGAGGCAATTTGCAAATGCCCGACGTTGCTCTTCACGCTGCCGATGGCACACGATTGAGCCGGTAGCTGCGCATCATTCAAGCCTTGAGCCAGAGCATAGACCTCGATCGGATCGCCGAGCGCCGTGGCCGTGCCGTGAGCTTCGATGTAACCGATCGTCGCGGGATTGACGTCGGCCATCGCGAGCGCTTCGGCCACGACGGCCGCTTGACCATCTTGGCTCGGCGCCATGTAGCCGACCTTGCGACCGCCGTCGTTGTTCACGGCCGAGCCGCGAATCACGCCGTAGATGTAATCGCCGTCGGCGACAGCCTGATCGAGTCGTTTGAGCACCACGACACCGACGCCGTTGCCGAAAACGGTCCCCTGCGCTGCGGCATCGAACGGCCGACAGTGACCATCGGGCGAGGCGATGAGATCT
>JAEUIL010000875.1 GCA_016794255.1 Planctomycetaceae bacterium
GAACGCCGCTGCACGTCGGAATCAGCTTGCCATCGGGCGTGATCTGCACCGCCCAGCCGCGATATTTCACGCTGCTGTTGAACGAGCCGGTGAGACAGAGCACGACCCAAATATTGCCGTTCTTGTCGAACGGCGAACCGAACGCATACTCGTGATAGTCGCCGTTGATTTCCCAGCCGTCGTTGACAACTTCAAACACATCGGCGCGATCGTCGCCATTGGTGTCTTTGAGCCGCGAGACATCGCAGCGCTGCGTGACATAGAACCAGCCATCGCGATAAGACAGACCAAGCACTTCGTGCAGGCCGCTCGCAAAGAGCTTGTACTTCACGTCGGTCGGCGGATCGCTGAAAGCATTGTCGATCAACCAGATCTCGCCGCGGCGCGTGGAGACCGCCACGCGGTTGTTTGGCAACACCTCGATGCCACCCGCCTCGAGCACGATCTCTTTCGGGATCGGCAGCGTGACGATGCGATAGAAATCGCTCTCAACCGGATCAGCGGCTCGGGTAACGGCCACATTGCCGACCAAAGTGAGCAGTGCGAACAACAGCGTGAGCAGGTATCGGTTCATAATCGGTCAGTCGTTAAGACTCAGTGATTGGCGACGCAACGATTCGCAGCACGCCGCGCGTGATGGGTGCTCGTTTCGTGCGGGGTTGTTAGCTTCGGTCAGTACAGCTGGAGCGTGACGGCCCGTTCGCGACCGTCACGCTCCCGGTGCTGTATGGGTTACTCGCTACTTCGGATCGTTCTCGAGCAGCGTCATCGTCCAAATCTTCCACGAACCATCAACGCCCGGGCGGAACACCGCGAGCATCTCGGTCAGGCTTTCCTTCTTGGCCACGGGGATCTTCGGCTCGCCGACGAGCTTGGTGTAATTCCTGAACCGCACGGCTGCATAGCGATCGTCGCCGCCGAGGATCTTGATATCACGCAATTCGTAGGTGAAGTCGGTGTTCGGGAAAATGTTGCGCATCGTCTGCTCGGCAGGCATCCGGCCGGGGCCATCGCCGTGATAAACCGACATGCACTTGTCGAGACTCTCCTCTTGCATCCCCGCGAAATAGGTTCGCAGAGCATTTTCAATCTGCTGCTGGGCGCTCGGCTGTTGAGCGACGACCATCGTTGCCGCCGACGCCATGAACAGTCCCAGCGCCGCGATCACAAAACTCACCTTCCGAAACATCGTGCAATCCTCCGTGTGAAGAAACTACCAGTTGAACTCTTGTTCAATCACGATCTGCTTACCTTGCCAAACCAAAGGCACGAGCAACTCGGCCCCTGATTCGGCTTGTCGAACAAAGGGGGTCACTCCCGCCGCACTGACCCGCATGCGCCACAGCTTGTCGATCAGATACCAGCCACTTTCCTGCGGTTCGATCGAACGGCCCGTGACGGCGCGGAAATGAACGTCTTTCGGCGGCTGCTCGCCGCTCAGGGTCAACGTGCGGAGCAGGTTCGGATTCTTTTCCGTACCTTGCGGGCGGATGAAATCCTCGACCGTCACGCCGTCGAATGAGTAACGCAACGTCGGCCGTTGCTTGTCGCCTAGCGAGTAGCCGAGGAATTTGTAGCCAGACTCTTTGGCGGGCGTTTTGGGCCAATTCGTGCGGGGATCTTCGAGCTTCGCAAAGGGCATCCCCTCGGCAAATTGCAAGATATGATCGCCGAGCGGCGTTTGATAACCCGGCCCACGGCCGACCCAATGTTTCGACGCGTCGATGAACTGCCCGTGCCAAATCATCGCCAGCCGCATTTGATTCGCATCGAACGAGAAGTTCGCTTTCTCAGGATGTGCGACCGCGATGGCCCGGGCTCCGCTCCCCTCGATGAAGTTGCGGTAGATAACGGCCTCGGTCTCGGCCACGAGTTCGATCGGCTGCGAGCCCATGCCGATCGGCACAGCGGCCTTGGTGCCGTCCTTTAAGTAGGTCCACACGGCCGCGACTTGTTTGTCGCAATCACCTTCGAGCACGCGGGGGAGCAAACTCTTGCCGGTCTTGGGCCAGGCGCTGGGCATACGCGTGCCGGGCCGGAAGGACTGCGGATCGCGCACATAGCGGTGAAACCACTCCTGCCGCAGACGTTGCGTAAAGATCGTGAAGTTAATCCCCGGCACGCCTTCGGCCGTGAGCTTGTCGAAGTTATGACATTTAATGCACGAGAACCCACGAGCGCCGATGAGCAACCGGCCTTCGCCTTTCAAGCGATACTCGGGCTCGATAATCTCGGGCAACTCGAGCGGCGGCAGTTTGTCGAGTTCGTACAGCGGCGCGGCCAGATGACCGACATTGCCCCCGCCGAAACGCGGCATCTTCGTCAACATGTACTGCCGATCTTTGCTTCCTTCGTTCAGCAGTTGGGCGAACCACTTCTCGGTCAGCTTGCCGCCGACGCCATCGAGCCGCGGCGGCAGACGCCCTTCGTCACCCATCTCTTTCACTGTGGTAAGGAAGAGAGGATCGCGGGCTTGCTCGACACCGCCGACATTGTCGCGCGAGTGGCAGGCATAGCAGTTGAACGCCGCAAACGTATGTGCCACGACCTGCTTGGGATCTTGTGCCGGCGCTTTGTTGTCGACCAGCTTGATCGCCGCTAACTCGGTGATCGCCGCGGCGAGTGCCTTGCGCTGATGCGGCGTGAGCGCGAGGTCAGGCGTCTTCGGCGGCAGTTTTTCACTCAAACAGCCCGCGGTAGTTGACGTGAGTTTGTCGAGCGCGTGACCTTTGTTCGTGCTTGCGATCGGCTTGTCGTTCTCTTTCAACTCGTGGCACGAGGCACAACCGACCGACGCGAACAACTCGCGGCCTTTGGCCACTTTGGTCGGGTCGAGTTCAAAGCGCGACGGCTGCTTCGCCTCGGGGGTGATATGCAAATACGAATCGACGAGCAATCGCGGCTGATTCGGTCCGCGGGCCGACATTTCGAGCGACAACTCGGCGCCGCCTCCCCCCTGAAAATATTCGAGCACCAGCTTGTGGGTCTTGCCTTGAAATTTCCACTCCCAACTCTTTTCGTTCGGTGGATGAACGCCGTCGTGATCGAGCACCACTTGGTCGTCGATGATCAGCCGGCTGCCGTCGTCGCTCTTGAGATGAAACGTCAGCGGCTCGGCTTTGTCGAGCGTGATGAACGCCTCGAAGCGGATCGCGAAGTCGTTCTTGCGATTGGCGATGTCCAGGTCAAAGCCAATGCACTCGCCGGTCGCCTTGGGTTTCAACTTGCTGAAGTCCGGCAGCTTGTCGAAGCTGCCCTCATAATAGGCGTAGGTCACGTTCGGCTCGCCCGCCACGTCACGCAAGAACCACGTGGCAATGTCGCGAGCTTGTTTCTCGTCGAGATTCAGCGAGGGCATGCGGCCCGAGGGACGCACAGCCAACGGGTCGCGCAAGAATGCCGCAAGCGAGTTGAGCGTGTATTTTTTGGCCGGGTTGCCGATCGGGAACGATGTGGCGAGCGGCGACGCTTTGGGATCGCTCGGCTGATGGCAGGCGTTACAGCCAATTTCGCTGAACAGTTTCTCGCCGCGCTCGGCTGCCTTCTTGTCGGGAATCGCGTCGCGCAGCGCGCCGGTGCCGGTCGAGACGAGATAATGCACGAGCGCCTCGACGCTCGCCTCGCGGTCGGCCGCCGGTAGATCGTGGAACATCGCCGGCATGGTCGTGCCGGGCTTCGACTTGAGCGGATCACCGATGATCGTGCGGAGCCGTTCGGGTCGAACCCGGTCGCCGACGGTCGTGAGCACCGGAGCTTTCTTGGTCAGCACATACTTGGCGTCACGCAGCGGAGCGGCGACGGCGTGACAGCTAGCGCAGTTCAGCTCGCCTAGTAACAGTCGACCACCGGCCGCGAGTCGTTCGTCACTCGCCGCATGAAAACGCTCGAATGCTGGCACGACCGGCCCCGCCTGGACCAGATTGCAGACCATGAGCAAGCCGCTGGCGGCGAGAGCCAAGAGAAACAGACGCATAAGGGAATGACCCTGAGAAGCAAGTTAAGGCGGGTTGAGTTTAACGATCCGGCGGGTTCGGCGATTGGGACGGCGAGGGATACTGTAATTCCTTCGTTCCCGTCCGACAACCGCGATCGGCGAAGGTGCTAGCTGGCGTCAGTTTAGCGGTCCACGGCAGAGGCACAGAGTCGGAAATGATGGCAACCATGAACGGGCGTCACGATTTGCAAGCTAGAGACCTCCGTAGGTCCAACGGCAAACTTAAACCGCAGCTTCTGACCACAGTTGCAATCACGTCAACCCAAGTGAAGCCTTGAGGCACATGTCCACTTCGTTCATCAAATCTACCGACAGTCGCCCAATCACTTGCAGGATGTCTTGTTGTCGCACCGTGTAGATGTTCTCACACTTTACGACCGACGGCCCGTGTAACCCCGACGTTCGCCCTGCTATGGATTGAGGATCGATCAGAATCTGTGTATTAACCTTGCCCGCGAGGCGGATGTTACCACTGATCATCGAGACGATCGTGTTTTGCAACCGTTGATTATTGGCATCGGCCTGGATAACGAGCGCAGGCCGATTTTTGCCGCGTTGGCCATCGACGAAGGGGAACTCGATGATAACGACATTACCCCGCTGATTCATGTCGATGGATGCACGCGTGTGATGGACTGGTAACCGGCCAAAAGTGGATCGAATTCGTCGTCCGCCTGGAGCGCTGCCTCAATCAACGGATACGCGATTCGCGGGTCTTCGTCGCCGAACAGACGCTGCAATTGCTCGAAGGTCTCTGCCTTAACAAGCACGTACGCCGTCTGCGTATCGGGATCAATAAACCGCAACGGTTCATTCCCGGACGCTTGGTGCATCGCGAGTCGGATTTCTGGACTCAGTTCGTGTGCCATCGTTTGAGGTGCTCTCTAAGAGAGCCCTAAGTTTAGCAGATGATGAGACGAAACACGCCCCGCAAGTCCAAGTATAACACACGCTCGTCTATGCTTTCGGAAGCGCAAAGGCTACTTCGCCTGATACTTCTCGATCGCGTCGCGATTGAGAATCACGCCCAAACCTGGCCCCGTCGGCACGCGCAACATCCCGTCGGCGTCGAGCTTGAACGGCGGATCGATGATCTCTTCGATGTACGGAACACCGGTCTGAAACTCGATCCATTTCGCCACGGGCATTGCTGCGGAGAGTGCGAGATCGGCGGCGACACCCAGCGCCGTGTTCCAACCATGCGGCACGAGCAACACGCCGTGGTCATACGCCATCCAGGCGAGTTTGCGACCTTCGCTCAAGCCGCCGCACTTGGTGAGGTCGGGCTGAATGATGTCGACCGCGCGCTCGGTGATGAACGGTTGAAACGCTTGCCGACGAACGAGCACTTCGCCCGTCGCGATGAGCACCGGAGAGTTCTGCCGCAATTCGGCGAAGCCAGCCACATCGTCGGGTTTGAGCGCCTCCTCGAACCAAGTCACGCCATAGTCGCCGAGCATCCGCGCGGTGTTTCGCGCCCACGATACGCTGTGCGGCCAGAACTGTTCGCTGCCGCCGGCATCGACCATCAGTTCGACATCGGGACCCACAGTGTCGCGCGCGGTCCGCATCAGTTCTTCATCGAGCTTGGCACTCACACGACCGAACGGACGCCAACCCATCTTGATGGCGCGGAACCCGCGCGAGAGTTGCACTTCGAGCGCGTCGCGCAGCTTGGCCGGCTCGTCGAACAAGATCGACGCATAGGGCTTGATGCGATCGCGATAGTTCCCGCCGAGTAACCGTGAGACCGGTTGATTGAGTGCCTTGCCGCACAAATCCCACAAGGCGATGTCGATGCCCGAGATCGTGTGTTCGACCGACCCGCCGCGACCAAGCCAGAACATCGATTGCCGCAACTTCTCGCTCACGCGCTCGGGCTCCAGGCCCGACTCGCCGATCAAATGCTCGCGCAGTAGCTGCAACGAACCCTCGACCAACTGCCGAGTCGTGTAGCAACTGCCGATGCCGGTGAGGCCCGAGTCGCTCGTGACTTCGACGAGCGTGTTGTATTGCACGTTCGGATCGGTGCCGCCAGGCCAGCCGTGATCATGCGTTGCGCCCCCCAGGGCGATCGTGCGGACGGAAGTGATTTTCATGATGATGGGACCAGAAGGGGTAATTCGAGGTTGTTTGGTTATACAAGTCTGTCGCAACGGTCGCCACGGTGGCGTACGACTCGAGCGGTTCCCCAAGCGGAATGGCCCCCCTGCTCGCGGTGGAAAGTCGGGCAGATTCGCCTTGGACGTGGCGACACGATAAAACCCGGGGCGGTCGAGGGTTGACCCTGCTTGCTGAGTAACGATACTAATACTAGCGGTAGGGACCCCTTATCTTGCAGCGGATGTCGTCCTGACCTGGTGTCGTCGATGGCTCAGATTACCTTACGAATTCTCGAAGGATCAGACCGCGGACGTGTGTTCCCCGATCTCGATACGCCCGTGACTATCGGGCGCGAAGAGGGAAACTCGGTCCAACTCAACGACGAACGAGTCAGTCGCTTTCATCTCAAAATCCAGGAAGATCACGAGAAGCTCGTGATCACGGACCTCGAAAGCACCAACGGCACGAAGATCAACGGCGAGCCCGCGCAGCTGCGCATTCTGCGGTATGGTGATCTGATCGCCCTCGGGCGCAGCGTGTTGCTCTACGGTTCGCGCGAGCAAATTGCCGCCCGGCTTGCCGATATGCGGCAGAAGCAGGGTGGCAATGGGGCTCACGACGCGCCGGGGAGTTTGGAGTACGAGCTGAATTGGACCGACGATCCGAATTTGCGGATCTCGTTTCAGGCTGCCGAGCCACCGGAGCTGCCAACTCGACTCAGCGCTGGGCAGGCGGCGCAACTTTCCGAGTTGCTCGAGTATTTTCATCTGCGGGTGCGCGATCTCGTGGCATCCGTGCGAGCCGAGCCTAACGGTGATCGCGTTTCGATCGAGCAGCGGCAATGGCAGGGAATGCTCGACATTCAGTCGCGGTTGGCCGAGTATCTTCGCACGATCGGCGAGCCAAAAGAAGGCAAG
>JAEUIL010000879.1 GCA_016794255.1 Planctomycetaceae bacterium
ACAACGTCAAGGCGTACACGCAGCGCGAGAAGGTCAAGAACCGCTTCACCGGCCAATACGAAGAGCCCGACGAACGGTTGATGCGCTCGATCGAAGCCAAGATCGACATCCCCGAGGCACGCAAGGATGACTTCCGCCGCGAAATCATGAACTACATCGGCGCGTTGATGATCGACGGCAAGCCGTTCGACTTCCGCAGCAACGAGCGGTTGCATCGCGCGCTGGAGTTGAAGCTGTTCGAGGATCAGAAGGACACGATCAAGCTCACGAGCTTGGTCTCGAACGTGGTCGACGCCGACACGCAGGCGAAGATCGACGTGGTGAAGGCCCGACTGATTCGCGATCACGGCTACAACGACGAGAGCGCCACCGACGTATTGCAGTTCGTCGCGAGCATCTTCGCCCGCGGCGATGTGAAGAAGTAAGGAGAGTGGTTAGTGGTGGGTTGTTAGTGGTTAGAAGTGCTTGGTTCTTGGTGCTTAGTTCTTGGTTGAGCACGCCATTCACCGCCCCACGAAGCACCAGGCACTAAGAACCAAGAACTCCCATCTAACCACTAATCACCAGCCACCAGCCACCAACCACTTCCACCACCCATGCACATCGACCAAGACCACAACCGTTTTCGCCAGATCGTCCGTGGCAAGATCCGCCAGAACCTGCGGAAATATGTCACGCATGGCGAGATGATCGGTCGCCAGGGCAAGGAACTGGTGAGCATCCCGATTCCTCAGCTCGATATCCCGCACTTCCGCTACGGCAAGAACGGCTCGGGCGGTGTGGCCCAGGGAGACGGCGAGATCGGCCAACCCATCGATGGCGACGGCGAACCGGGCTCGGGCAAAGCCGGTGGCGACCCCGGCGCACACGTACTCGAAGTCGACGTGCCGCTCGAGGAATTGGCCCAAATCCTGGGCGACGAGCTGCAATTGCCGCGCATCGAGCCCAAGGGCAAGAAGAACATCGAAGAAGAGAAGTACCGCTACAACAGCATTCGCCGCGCGGGCCCCGAGTCGTTGCGGCATTTCAAACGCACGTACATCCACGCCCTGCGTCGGCAGATCGCCACGGGCACCTACAATCCGCGCGATCCGCTGGTCGTGCCGATTCGCGAGGACAAACGCTACCGCGCCTGGTCGACGGTCAACAATCCCGAAGCGGCCGCAGCGATCATCTACATCATGGACGTCTCGGGCTCGATGACCGACGAGCAAAAGGCGATCGTTCGCACCGAGTCGTTCTGGATCGACACTTGGCTCAAGAGCCAATACGGCGGGCTCGAGATTCGCTACATCATTCACGATGCCGCGGCCAAGGTCGTCGACGAGCACACGTTCTATCACACCCGCGAGAGTGGCGGCACGCGCATCTCGTCGGCCTATCGGGTCTGCAAAGACTTGATCGAGAAAGAGTTCTCGCCCAGCGAGTGGAACATCTACGTGTTTCAGTTCTCCGACGGCGACAACTGGGGCGAAGACAACAATGTCTCGCTCCGCATGTTGAACGACGACTTGCTGCCCGCCTCGAACTTATTTTGCTACGGCCAAGTCGACAGTCCCTACGGCAGCGGCGAGTACCTGCGCACGCTACGCGACCGACTCGGCTCGAAGCACGAGAATTTGGTCCTGAGCGAGATCCACGATCGCGACGGCATCTTTGATTCGATCCGCCTTTTCTTGGGCAAGGGACGTTAACCATGGCCATGGCCCACCTGCACACCGCGCTGCCGCCCGAGATGGCCGAGATCCAACGGCAAATGGAGCAGCATGCGCGTGACTACGGCCTGGATTTCTTCCCCACGATCTTTGAACTGGTCGACTACGATCAGCTCAATGCCATCGCGGCGTATGGCGGGTTTCCCACACGCTATCCGCACTGGCGGTGGGGCATGGAGTACGAGCAGCTCGCCAAGGGGTATGTCTACGGCTTGCAGAAGATTTATGAGCTCGTCATCAACAACAACCCGTGCTACGCGTACCTCATGCGGAGCAACGAGGCGACCGATCAAAAGCTCGTCATGGCCCACGTCTACGGCCACTGCGACTTCTTCAAGAACAACGCTTGGTTCGCGCACACCGATCGCAAGGCGATGGACTCGATGGCCAATCACGGCAATCGCATCCGGCGTTACATGGATCGGTTTGGCGTCGAGGAGGTCGAGAACTTTGTCGACAGTTGCCTCAGCATCGAGGACTTGATCGACATCTACGCGCCGCACATTCGCCGCTTCGAAGCCCCGGCGATGAAGCCGTTCGACTATCCGCAAGCGACCGACGATGCCGACGCCGATGACCTCGATACGGGTCGGTTTCGCACGAAGTCGTACATGGATCCGTACATCAACCCGCCCGAGGCATTGCAGGCCGAGGCTGAGCGTCGCCGCGAACAGAAACAACAGGCGGCGAAGTTTCCCGACCAGCCGTCGCGTGACGTGATGCTGTTTCTCATCGAGCATGCGCCGCTCAAACCGTGGCAGCTCGATGTGCTGTCGATCATTCGCGACGAGGCGTACTACTTCGCCCCGCAGGCGCAGACCAAGATCATGAACGAAGGTTGGGCCAGCTACTGGCACTCGACCATCATGACGACTCGTGGGCTCAGCGCGGCCGACTTGGTCTGCTATTGCGATCATCACTCCGGGACGATGGCCTCGTCGCCGCAACGGTTGAATCCGTACAAGCTCGGCATCGAACTCTACCGCGATATCGAGGAGCGGTGGAACAAAGGACAGTTTGGCCGTGAGTTCGAGGAGTGCGACGACGACGCGGCGAAACGTCATTGGGACACGCACGCCGGTCTCGGCCGACAAAAAATCTTCGAGGTGCGTAGAATTCATAACGACCTGACGTTCATCGACGAATTCCTGACGCTCGATTTCTGTCGTCGCTACAAGTTGTTTAGCTTCGGCTACAACCCGGGCAGCGACGCCTACGAGATCGAGAGCCGAGCGTTTCCCGAGATCAAAGAGAAGCTGCTGTTCAATCTGACGAACCGCGGCCGACCGTTGATCGCCGTGCGCGACGGCAACTACAAGAACCGCGGCGAGCTGTTCCTGGAACACTCGTACCACGGCGTCGAATTGCAAACCGATTACGCCCGGGACACGCTCACGAATCTGTACAAGCTATGGTCCCGGCCGGTGCATATCGAGACCAAGTTGGAAGAGAAGACCGCCGTACTGAGCTACGACGGACACGAGTTCAAACA
>JAEUIL010000906.1 GCA_016794255.1 Planctomycetaceae bacterium
CGGCGGGCGTGTTCTCGGCCACGAGCGGCGTTGTCGAACCGCCCGACGAGAATAGTTGCGAGATCAGTTGTCGCCCCGGCTCGGTCTTGGTCAGGAACACACCCAGCGCCACAATCACGGCCAAGATCGAGACCAACGCCAAGACCGGATTGCCCCGCTTTCGCGCCGGCGGAGTCTTGAGATACTCGGGCACTTCCATCTTCCGCGGCTTGTGGTCGACCGAGTCTTGCACCGCGGGCTCGGCAGTCGTGGCCGTAACTTTCGCCGCCGCGAGACTCGCCACGGTCTTGTCGACGAGATCGGGCGAGACCGTGACTACGGTGGTCGTCGCACTTTCCGGCGGGTTCATTTTGACGGTCGTGGTCTCGAGCGGAGGCGGGGTGCGCGACGGAGGTTGCGGTTGCGGCGTGTCATGATGGGGCTGCGTCGCTAACTCGGCAGCCCGTTGCGGCAAGGCATAGATCCGTGCTCGCAGGCGATCGTCGACATCGACTTTCTCACGCAACACAAGGTCCAAAATCTGGTGGCACGCCGCGACCTCGGCCAAGTGAATATCGGATTCGAGACAGACCCGTTCGAGATCGGCAACCCGCTCGGGCGGCATGGTGTTGTCGAGATACTCGGCGACCGAGTTGGCATCGAGCCCGATGCCGCGACCATCGACCTTCGGAGCGGCCAGCCGCAGCCGCCGCAGCACGTCCTGAATGCGATGCATCAGGTCGGTAGCGAACTGACTTTCCTCGATTTTCTTGCCCAAATCGATCGCGTCCTGCGGTTCGAGGACCTTGTCGAGATAGGCGAGCATCGTGCGGAGCGTAAGGCGCATGGCAGGGGCTTCCCGGGAAGGAACGTCGCAAATCGCGTACTCTCACGAGAATAGTGGCGACTTCCGCCCGGATTCTTGCAGTCCGTCGAGAATTTTTCTGAAAAAATCCCCATTCAGCTCCGGCAGCACACCCCCAGTGAGCCATTTTTCCCCGCGGAATCGCCCCGTCGCCGCTCGTCAGACCGTAGCGGCCGTCGATTCCACGCGACCGTCGAGCATCCGCACGATTCGTTGCGCACGGTCGGCGATTTCCGGACCGTGGGTAACCATCACGATGGTCATGCCCCGATCGCGATGCAAATGACTGAGCAGCTCGAGCACCTCGAACGCGTTCTTCGTGTCGAGATTGCCCGTCGGCTCGTCGGCGAGCAACAGTTCGGGACTGTTCGAGATTGCCCGCGCGATCGCCACGCGCTGACGTTCGCCGACCGACAATTTGGGCGGATGATGGTGCAAGCGATGTCCCAAGCCGACCGACTCAAGCAGCTCGCAAGCCTTTCGCGCCCGCGCGGTGGGTGACTCGCCAGCCTCGAACATTGGCAACTGCACATTCTCGGCCGCCGTGAGCGTGGGTAGCAGATGAAACGACTGAAAGATGTAGCCCACGCGACGAGCGCGGAACGCGTCGATGTCGGCTGACTGCGACAGCGGCTCACCAGCAAAATAGATCTCGCCCGAGGTCGGCGTGTCGAGCGCGCCGAGCAAGTTGAGCAGCGTGCTTTTGCCACAGCCGCTGGGGCCCGTGATGGCGACGAACTCACCCCGCCCGATTTCCACGTCGACATCGATCAACGCATTCACCGCGCCGTCGGGATACGTCTTGCACAGTCGATCGGTGCGGATCAGCACGTTGGCGGCAGGAGTGGGCATTTCGGGTCGCAGTTGGGCTCGAATCACGTCTCGCGGCGAGGGGCGTTGCGGCGTATGATACCGACCGTCGCCCAGCGCGCCCACCGTGGAATTGGTCACTCGTCCTGCGTGTTGTTTCCGCATGTATTTTGTTACCTTGGTGCTCAAGAATCTGCTGCGTCGCAAGATTCGCACATCGCTCACCGTGATTGGCAATTCGATCGCCGTGCTGGTCGTGATTTGTTTGGTGGGCATCTCGACCGATTTCCGCGATTCGCTGATCCGTTCTTATGAGAAACGGGGCGTCGATTTGATCGTGGTCCGCTCGGGCCGCACCGAACGATTGACGAGCAAAATCGATCAGAACGTCGCTCAGCAGATCCTCGCGATTCCCGGAGTTGCCGAAGTCGAAGGCGGTCTCGTCGAAATCGTCTCGTCCGACGAAGCCAACCTGACCATGATGCCCATGATGGGGCGCACGGCCGACAGCTTTCTGATGCGCGAACTGACGATTCTCAAAGGTCGCGTGCTGCGGCCCGAGGATACGCAGTCGTGTCTGCTCGGGGCGCTCGTGGCCGATCAACTCAACAAGCAACCCGGCGACACGCTCGAACTCGAAGGCGAGCCGTTCAAAGTCCTTGGCGTTTACGAGAGTTACAATTCGTTCGACAACAGCGCGGTGATGGTGCTACGCAGTGAACTGCAACGGCTGTTTGATAGTGTGGGGCAAGTCACCGGTTTCTCGGTGCGTCTCGATCCGCTGCTCGACGATCCGGATCTATCTAAACGGGTCGAGACCCAAATCGAGGCGTTGGATGACAAGGGTGGCAAGTCATGGAATCTCTCGGCCATGCCCACCCGCGACTTTATGAACACCACGGTTCAGATGCGGGCAGCCGTCTCGATGGGCTGGGTCACCTCGGCCATTGCTCTGTTCATCGGCGCGGTCGGCATGCTCAACACGATGTTGATGTCGGTCTTTGAACGCACCAAGGAGATCGGCATTTTGCGGGCGCTTGGCTGGCGGAAATCGCGCATCTTAGCGATGATTTTGCTGGAATCGTTCGCGCTGAGCGCCGCGGGAGCGGTGACCGGAATTGTGAGCGCTTGGGTGTTGGTCAATATCTTGCATCAAATCCATCTGTTTCGCATTGCCGTGCCCCCGCACCTCAATCTGTTGGCGATCACGCAAGGCTGCCTTATTGCCGTCATGGTGGGCGCAATCGGCGGCATCTATCCGGCCATGCGAGCGATGCAGATCGCCCCGACCGAAGCGATCCGACACGAATAGTGACTCGCCTGCCGGCAAGCTAGCGGGTGGGCAGGTGAATCGCTCGCAACTTTAGTTGTCAGTGCGTGACAAGGTTGCTCTATTGAATCAGCGCGACGAACGCGGGTGTTCGCCGTCATCGAGCAACTTCTCCTCTCCCATTCTGCGAGGTTGGTCATGAAGACGTGGACAATCGGCCTGATGATATGGATCGCTCTGGGGTCGTGGCTCGCGGCCGCCGATGACGTCAAGCTTGACGCCGCGTGGCAAGGCAAATGGCAAGTCACCGCCATGCACTCGGGCGATGTCGAACTGCCCGAGGAGTTCGTCAAGAAGATTTCGATGCAAGTCGAGCAGGCGAATATGACGTGGCAAGTCAACGATCAATCGATCAAAGCTCGGGTGACGTTCGTGGGCACAGAGGACAAGCCCCGGCCAATCGACATTGTCGGCGTCGGCGGCGAGAACGACGGTCGACTGTACGAAGGTATTTACGAGCTCGCTGATGATGTGCTGAAGCTCTGTCTCAACACAACTACGAACGTCAAACAGCGGCCGATTGAGTTCGCTGCTCCCGCCGGGTCGACTTTTGTGGTCATCGAGTTTAAGAAAGAAAAGAAATAGGCCGGAACAAGATCGGTGACGTCTATCGGCGGATCGACGTCACTGCGACCTATGTTCCGGCCATGAGCGGTGTGCTGTGCGAGGTTTGTTCGACCCGGCCGGCGGCGTTC
>JAEUIL010000912.1 GCA_016794255.1 Planctomycetaceae bacterium
AGATCGCCGCCGCCGACAGGAATCGCGTTCCAACGCTCGTTGCAGTCGAACACGTTCGAGTACCGTTTCTGGAACATCGCCGCGTCAATCGATGCCCCTTCGCACTTGGCCACCTCGTCGGCCGAGGGCCAAATCTCACGCAAGAACACCGGCTTGCCATCTTTGCCAACGCCGATCGGGTCTTTCTCGAAATCGATATCCGCGGTACCGGCCAAGGCATACGCCACGACCAGCGGCGGGCTCGCAAGGTAGTTCGCCTTCACGTGCGGATTGACGCGACCTTCGAAGTTGCGATTACCGCTCAGCACGGCGACCGCGACCAAATCGCCGTCGGTGACCGCCTTGGCGACCGCGTCGGGCAACGGTCCGCTGTTACCGATGCAGGTCGTGCAACCGTAGCCGACCGTGTTGAAGCCGAGTTTGTTGAGCGGCTCGGTGAGACCGGCGCGATCGAGATAGTCGGTCACGACGCGCGAGCCCGGGGCAAGGCTCGTCTTCACGTACGACTTCACTGAAAGACCGCGTTCGACGGCTTTTTTCGCGAGCAACCCCGCACCGATGAGCACCGACGGATTGCTGGTGTTCGTGCAGCTGGTGATCGCCGCGATGACGACCGCACCGTGCGTGATCGTGGCGCTGTGGCCGTTGTCGACCACGTTGCCTTTCTTGGCCAACGCTGCGTCGTCGAGCGCGAAGCCGCGATTGGCGATCGGCGCTTTGAGTGCGTCCTGGAAGTTCTGCTTCATCGCCTTGACGGTCACGCGATCTTGCGGACGCTTTGGTCCGGCGAGACACGGCTCGACCGTCGACAGATCGAGCTTGAGCACCTTGGTGAACTTCGGCGGCGCGATATCGTCGTTGCGGAACAGGCCTTGTTCTTTACAGTAACGCTCGACAAGTTGCACTTCTTGATCGCTGCGGCCCGTGCGACGCAGATAGTTCAACGTCTCGGCATCGATCGGGAAGAAGCCCATCGTGGCGCCATATTCCGGGGCCATGTTGGCAATCGTCGCGCGATCGGCGAGCTTCATCGTCGAGATGCCCGAGCCGAAGAACTCGACGAACTTGTTGACGACCCCTTCTTTGCGCAACATCTGCGTGACGGTCAGCACCAAGTCGGTGGCGGTCGCGGCCGGATCGAGCCGACCCGTCAGCTCGACGCCGATCACCTCGGGCATCAACATCGCCAGCGATTGCCCCAGCATCACGGCCTCGGCCTCGATGCCGCCGACGCCCCAGCCGAGCACGCCCAGGCCGTTGATCATCGTCGTGTGGCTATCGGTGCCGACGAGCGAATCCGGAATCGCCACCGGACCGGCGTGATCTTCACGCACGAACACGCACTTGGCGAGATACTCAAGGTTCACTTGATGCACGATGCCGACAGCGGGCGGCACCACGCGGAAGTTGCGGAACGCCTTTTGGCCCCAACGGAGGAACTCGTAACGCTCGGCATTGCGTTCGAACTCCAGATCGACGTTCTGTTGCAGCGACGCGCCTTGGCCGAAGAAGTCGACTTGCACCGAGTGATCGATCACGAGATCGACGGGAATGAGCGGATTGATCTTGGCCGGGTCGCCGCCCAATCGCTTCATGGCGGTCCGCATGGCGGCCAGATCGACCACGCACGGCACGCCGGTGAAATCTTGCAGCACCACACGGGCTGGCTTCAGCGGCACCTCGACCTCGGGCAGCGGGCCCGGCTGCCAGGCGGCGATCTTCTTGACGTCATCTTCCGTCACTTCGTAGCCATCACAGGTGCGAAGCACGGCTTCGAGCAGAATGCGGATCGAGAACGGCAACTCGGCCACTTTGCAAAAGCCGAGTTGTTCGAGCTTGGAGAGACGATAGATACCGACCTTGCCGTGTCCGGTATCGAAAGTGTCGCGAGCGCCAAAGGGATCGTGGGCACGGGCAGCAGCGGTCATAGACTTAATTTCCTCGGATGGCAGGTGTTCAGTTCACGTGAGGCGCGTCGACGGCAAGTCTCAAAGTCGGGCAGTATAACGACTTGGAACAATCGAAACAACCGGTGATCGAAGGTGATCTCACTGCCGGTACGACGAGTTCCGATCAAATACGATCGTCGATGCCGCGTGGATTACGACTAGCGTGATATACGGCGAGTACGACAATCCGATCACTCATCGCCCGATAAAAGATGCCGTATGGGAAACGAGAAACTGACGCCCGGCGAACATCGGACAATATTTCAGCGAATGACTCGGGCCGTTCACGAACTAACCGAAGCGTTCGAACCACATGATCCAGGAACTCGTCGCCCAGGCCCGGCTGACGTTGGTCGTAATACTCCGCCGCGTCGCGCAAATCCTGTTCGGCGCGGGGAAGAATGATGACTCGCGATATCATGTTTTCGATCGAAGCCGTTGAAACACTTCCTCCCAATCTGCGCCGCACTCAGGATACGCCAAACTCTCGTCCAGCCGGTGCTGCAAATCCTCGCGTTGGGCCGAGGTCAACGGAAGGGAATCACGTTCCTCGGCCACACTGTCCCAAATCTCTTCGACCAGCGCAATCCGCTCGGCAATACTCAGTCGGTCGATCCCCAGGGCTTTCATTCGCGGCGACATAAACCCTCCGTCGAAAGTCGAACGTTACCGCCCTATAGTGTATCAAGGCTCTGTTCGCGATCCAAATGATGAGAACTACCAGTGCATTCGCGTTGCTCGTCGCAGGCCAGGCTTCTATCGTCTGCGATGCTGACTGCCTAACCTCGCTGCCAAGGAAGCGTCATGATTGTTCCTCAATATTGGGCCGAGGCGACTCGCCAACATCGTCAGCCCGGCAAGCAACGGACCGTGCGCCGCTTCGGTTGGTCCGAGACGAGCCAAGCCGAGGCCGACGCAATGGCCCAATCGCGCGCCGAAGAGGCACTGCAACGTTGGCTCGCGGGGGACAAGATTGTCGCGCGGGAACCCAAGGTTGCCTACAACGGCGCGGCAGGAGTGCCGATCCGCGAGGAAGTGCTGTCACGCCACGGGACGTCGGTCGTGACGCGCAATGCGTACGGGGCCCATTGCCTGAACACGCCGCATGCTCTGTTCGCCGATATCGATTTTGAGCCGCGCGTGTCGGGTAAACAACTTTTGGCCGCGCTGATCGTTTCTCTATGTCTCTCGATTTTCGTGGTCTGGTGGAGCGGCGAGTGGAAGTTGGGGCTTTCGGTTGGCGTGGTGAGTGCGCCCTTGGTATGGATCATGTTCGCGCGCCTAATGCAACTTGTGGTCCATCTACGCGGCGGCGAACAAAAAGTCGCGCGGAATAGACTCGAGGCATTCCTGCATCAACATCCGCACTGGAACGTGCGAGTGTACGAGACGCCGGCCGGTTTACGGTTATTGGCCACGCATCAACCGTTTGCTGCTAGCGATCCGCAAGTCGCCGAGTTCTTTCGTGCCCTCCGGGTCGATCCCGTGTATGTACGCATGTGCCTCAATCAGAACTGCTTTCGAGCGCGACTCACGGCCAAACCATGGCGGATCGGTATCGCGAGCCACATGCGACCACGCCCCGGCGTGTGGCCGGTGAAGCCCGAGCGAATGGCGGAACGCGACGCTTGGATTCGCACGTATGAAACGCAAGCCGCGGGGTACGCCGCCTGCCGCTATGTGGAAAGTCTCGGCAGCGGACGGATTCATGCTGATATTCGCCCCGTGATGGAACTGCACGACCAGGAAGCTCGGGCGTTGCGGACCGAGTTGGCGATTGCGTGAACGCACGTTAACCGAGAATGGATCGTTGGCATGATCCCTCCCAAGCCGATCGTTCGACAACGTTTGGAACGAGATTTCAATGCGTTCCGACGAGCAGCATGAGCCCGGCTGTCACGCGTGTGACGCGGTTCGTTCCCGCAGGAAAACCGACCGCGACGCGAGTCGCGGAGATACGTTAGAATGGGAGCACTGGGGTTCTAGTATCTTCGCAAAGGTCCCGTGTCCCGTGTCTCATCCCACGACCATCGTCAAACTGTTTAGCGAGCGTCTCCGCACCGGTGCCGACCGCCCCGCGATCCACTTTCGTCGCGGTCTCGAAAATCAGACCCGCACGTGGCGCGAGGTGGGCAACGATGTCGGCCGCGTCGCAGCCACGTTGATCGCGCTCGATGTCCAACCCGGCGACCGTGTGATTCTCGTCTCGCCTAATCGCTATGAGTGGATCGTCTGCGATCTCGCGATTCAGATGGCCCGGGCGGTCAACGTGCCGGTGCATGCCTCGCTCGCCGGCCAGCAGATCGCCTGGCAAATCGCCGACAGTGGCGCACGCATCGTGCTGCTCTCAGGCCCCGAGCAAGCCGAGAAACTCGCCCCGTTCAGCCGCGATTGGGACGAGGATATGCAAGTCTTTGCGTTCGACCACTGCCCCGAGCCGTGGGAACATTGTCAGTTCCGCCGCCTGCCGGATGTCATGGCCACGGTGAACGCGGGAGCGATCGAACGTGCGCTGCAAGCCGGGGTCGAAGATGCCGAGCCGAACGACCTCGCCACCATTCTCTACACCTCTGGCACGACCGGCGAGCCCAAGGGGGTGATGCTCACGCAGAACAATCTGGCGAGCAACGCGATCGCATCCTGTGCGGCGTTCCATCAGCAACAGGCCGACACACGGCTCAGTTGGTTGCCGTTCAGCCACATCTTTGCGCGGACGTGCGACATTTACACTTGGATCTGCTCGGGCAGCGAGCTGGCGTTGTCCGAGTCGCCCGAGAAGACGCTCGAGAATTGCCAGTTGTATCGCCCCACGCTGCTCAACGGCGTGCCGTATTTCTTCGAGAAGGTCATGCGTTCGCTGCACGACGAGGGACGCGGCGATGCAGCCGGGGCGCTGCAAGAGAGATTCGGCGGTCGGTTGCGGTCGGGCATCTCCGGCGGTGCGCCGCTGCCCGAGCATGTCGAGAGCTACTATCAATCGCATGGCGTCGACTTGGTCCAAGGCTACGGTCTGACCGAGACCTCGCCCGTGATCACGACCGAAACACCGGAGCGGAAAAAGCTCGGCACCGTGGGACCGGCCGTGCAGGGGGTCGAGGTTCGCATTGCCGACGATGGCGAAGTGCAGACCCGCGGTCCGCACGTGATGCGCGGTTACTGGAAGAACCCCGAGGCCACGGCCGAGGCGATCAAGGGAGGCTGGTTCAACACGGGCGACTTGGGCACGATCGACAGCGAGGGTTTTCTCAAGATCACGGGGCGCAAGAAAGACTTGATCGTCACCAGCGGTGGCAAGAACATCGCGCCGGTTTATCTCGAATCGCTGCTCAAAGCCGACGCGTTGATCGCACAAGTGGTGGTGATCGGCGACGGGCGGAACTATCTGACGGCCCTGGTCGTGCCGAACTTTGCCGCATTGCAGGGAATCCTGCCGCGGATCGAGACCCATTGGTCGGGCGAACACAACGCGGTGAACGACCCCAAAGTGCGTAAGCTTTACGCCGAGCGGATCGAGCAACGTCTGGCCGGCGTCTCGCGATACGAGCAGATCGGCAACTTCACCTTGCTCGACAAGCCCTTTTCGGTCGACAACGGCGAGCTGACTTTGACGCTGAAATTGCGGCGCAGCGTGATCCACGAGCACTACGCGGCCCAGATCGAGGCCATGTACGCGGGACGATGTAGCGTAGAATGGTAGGGGGAGGCGAGTGGTTGGTGATTGGTGGCTAGTGGTTGGTGGGAAGGCGCGAAACCGCAAGCGAGCTGCCCGATCGTCACCCTTGGCGTGCCAAACACAAAACACGAAACACCAAACACTCAATTCAAACCACTAACAACCAACCACTTCCTCCCATGTCTTCCACGCCACCCTCCTTTGCCGAAACAGCCCTGAAACTTGGCGGCAAGAGCGAGGAAGAAGCTCGCCGCACCGGCGCGATTGACCAGGCCGACGATCAAGTCGAAGCACTGTTCGCGCCGCAGTACCAAACCACGGCCAGCCCCGCCCATCGCGCGGTTTGGGATCGTCAGGTGCCGGTCGATCTGTTCATGAGTAGCGACACGGCCCCGACCGCCGATGTCGCCAAGATCATGTCCGACTCGCTCGACGTGGTTCGCCGCCATCGTGCCGCCGGGACGCATTTCGACGAAAACCAAAAGCTCTCGACGCCGTTGCTCGACGATCTCGGCGCGGTCGGCTATTGGGGCTTATTGGTCGATCGTCAGTATGGTGGCTCGGGGACGCCGTTCGCCACGTTCGCGCCGTTCCTCACCAAGATGGCGACCATCGATGCCACCGTCGCCGGCATGGCCAGTGTTCACGGCTGCATCGGCGCGGTTGACCCGGTCCGAACCTTCGGCACGGCCGAGCAAAAGCAGCGTTATCTGCCCGAACTGGCCAGTGGTCGCAAGCTCAGCGGTTTCGCGCTCACCGAGCCGAACGCGGGCAGCGATCTCACCGCCCTCCGCACTCGGGCCGTGCTCGATGGCGACAGCTATGTCGTCAACGGCGAGAAGTTGTTCATCACCAACGTCGTCCCCGGTCGCACGTTGGGCTTGGTGTGTCTCATCAACGACAAACCGGCGGTGCTCGTCGTCGACCTGCCGCCGCAAGAGAACGAACAATTCCAGTTGCGCAAGTATGGTTTGCATGCGCTCAAGCACACGTACAACCGCGGCATCATCTTCCGCAACTTCCGTGTCCCCGCGACCAATCTGCTCACTCCGCCGCGCGGCGACGGCTTGACCATCGCCTATCACGGCCTCAACCTCGGTCGCGTCGCGCTCTGTGCCGGAGCGGCGGGCAACATGCGTTTAATGCTCGCCAGCATGCTGCCTTGGGCCCGCTTTCGGAAGACATACGGTCAGCCGATCGTGTCGCGCGAATTGGTCCGCCGCCGCTTGGGTCGCATGGCCGGCTTGATCGTCGCGGCCGACGCGCTGGTCGCCTGGTGCTCGTCGCTCATCGATCAAGGCTATCGCGGCGAGATGGAATGCATCATTGCCAAGATTTTTGGCAGCGAAGCGCAAAAGGAAGCGGCGATCGAGCTGCACATGAAAACCCATGGCGGCCGTGCGTTTCTGCATGGGCACATGTTCGGCGACCATGTCCATGAGTTTCTCGCGCCGTGCATTTACGAGGGGGAAGGCGAGATGCTCGGCATGGCCTTCTTCAAGTCACTCGTCAAGCATCATGGTGTCGAGTTCTTCGAGCCGATTGGCAAAACACTCGCGGCGGCGGGCATCAAGAAGCCGAACCTCACCAATCCGGCCCACGCTTGGGCCCTGCGCGGACCACTGTGGCAATACGGCAAATGGCTCGTCGCCGAGAAGTGCCGCCTGCGGAGCAAGCCATCCTTGCCCGCGATGCCCGGCCACCTCGCCGATCACGCCCAATTTGCAATCAAATTGCTCAACCACGCGGCGCTCGAAATCAGCGGCGTGATGCGCAAGCACCAACTGGCGCTCGCCGATCGACAATGTCGTATGGCCGAGGTGTCGGCCCGCGTGCAGGACGCGATCGTCATCCTCTGCACGAGCTTGTATGCCGCACGCAAGTCCGATCCGATCATTCACGCCGCGGCCGACGTTGCCTGCCGCGATCTCAGTCGCCGTTTGGTCGGCGCTCGGCCGTCGGATCGTTACTTCCGCTCGGTCACGACCCTGGGCAAAGACATCGCCGACGGGGGTTGGACGTCGTTCATCGACTGCGAGCCTGACGAGATCATGATGGGCTACGAGCCATAGCGCTCGTTGAACGAGCAACTGGTGACACTGCGGTCGCTATTCTGGCTCGGGCTCGGGAACAAACTCGACCGCTTCATACAGATCGGCCAGCGGCAGGCGAGCCTCGATCTCGGGCAAAGGGATGACTGCCGTCATGCCGTCGTACACTTCGGTCA
>JAEUIL010000017.1 GCA_016794255.1 Planctomycetaceae bacterium
ACTCAAGAATCGACTTCAGCAATCGATTCGGTCCTGAATCGCGGATCGAAGTGTGCGGATTACAGTTTCCGCGAGTGTGCGCATCGCTGCGGCGTCGATTTCGGCCCTGGGTTAACTCGCCGGGATTGCCTTCGACGGAAGTAGGTATCGAAGCCCGTTGAAAACAAGAAAGGCCAGTGTCCGAAGACACCGGCCTTTCAAATAAACGCTGCCGGCAGCCAAAATGTGCTACCGACTTTCAAAGTGGCGGGGACAGGATTCGAACCTGCGACCTCGAGGTTATGAGCCTCGCGAGCTACCGGGCTGCTCCACCCCGCGACAGTACGTCGGATCGTTCGTCCGACACGGGCATTGTACACATCGGCCGCTCGGCGTCGAGGGGACTGGCGGAAGTTTGCCGCTTTCGTTGTCACAATGCGACATTCGAGCCGGATAATCGTTACTACCGCGCCGAAGCATCGGCACGAACCGTAGCGGACACTTGCTTGGCCAACCCAAACTCTTGGGGCGTCGACACTTCTTGCTTGGCGCTACCATGCGGCAGGGCTAGACTTGCGAGTATCGCGGACGGTCGCCCCCGTTGGTGCAATTCCCCAGCTTGTTGGCCTGGGATGCATGGTCAAGTTTCTTGACGCCGGACCGCAGACACGGACGGAATAGGTGCGTCAGGCATGTCGGTACCACAAGGCCCACAGCGGCAAGGTCCAACGCCATTGCCACCCGCCGCCGCTGGTGCTGCGCCCAGTGGTCAGCCGCAACCGCTGCGCCCGCAGGTCGTACCGGCTCGGCCGTTGCCCGTCCCGTCGCCCGGAACCCCGACTCAACCGACGACTCCCGCTCCATCGTCGCCTTCGGCCCACCCGCGGCCGGTCGTTCCACCGAGCCCTGCTCAGCCGCAACCACCGAGTCCTCGACCGGTAACCGCAGCGCCGCGTCCCATCTTGCCGGGCAGCGCACCGCCAGCAACTCCGTCCGCGCCAGCAAGTCCGCGTCACGTGAACCCTGAGTTGCCAGCGGCCGCGCGCCCCGTTGTGAGCTCGGGTCAACCGGTGATGCGTCCGCAGGTACTACGCCCTGCGCCGGTCTCAGGTGCGTCGACGGTCACGATCGGCGTGCGCGAACGGCGTGACGACGACCAACTCGAAACCGAGTTGGATCTCATGCAGCGGTTGTTCAAAACCTCGACACCGATGCTCGTCAGCGCCATCGTTCATATGGTGCTGCTCATCATTCTCGGCCTGTGGATGTTTCAGGAGACATTTCGCACCGAGATTGAGCTGGTGGCGTATTCCGATGGCGAGGAAGAGGTTTTCGATTCGATTGCAGCGCTGGCGTCCCCCTTTCCCGATGCCACGCAGTTGGAATCGGTCCCGATCATGACGACGGTGGCCAAGACCGATCCGTTCCAGCAAACCGCCGTGCCGGTTGACCCGTTTGGCGATCAACCCGCGCCGACAGTCAATCTCGAAGGCGCGATGTCGGGCCGGACCGAGCAGGCGCAGAACTACATGGTCGGTAAGCGCGGCGGCAGCAAGGCAAGCCAGTCGGCTGTGGGTAACGGGCTGAAGTGGCTGGCCGATACGCAAGACAAACGTGGCTACTGGAAGCTGCAAGGCCATGATCGCAAGGGGAACGCCGACCTGGTGATCAACGAGAATCTGCAAGCGGCCACGGCGATGGCACTGTTGGCATTTCAAGGCGCAGGCCACACGCATCGCAGCGGCAAATACGCGCCGAATGTCGCCAAGGGGATGAATTTCTTGCTCTCGAACCAAACCAGCGATGGCAATTTTTGCTCGCGCGGTGTGGCCCGGGACGAGATGCTCTACGCACACGCTCAATGCACGATTGTCGTTTGCGAACTGCTGGCGATGACGAAAGACCCCAAGTTGAAGGACGTGGCCCAAGACGCGGTCAAGTTCTGCATCGACTCGCAAGATCTGGACGAGGTCAACGGCGGCGGCTGGCGGTACACGCCGGGGCGTGAGAGCGACACGTCCGTAACCGGTTGGATGCTCGTGGCGCTCAAGAGTGCCACGTACGCCGGCATCGATGTGCCGAGTGAGGTGTTCAACCGTGTCTCGAGCTTTCTCGACAAGGTGGCGAACGAGCCCGATTTCAAAGTCACCGCTGGTGGCAAAGAATTCGTCTGTCCCCCGGGCGTGCTCTACAAGTACGTTCCCGAAAAGACGCCGGACCGCGTGATGTCGGCCGAGGGGATGTTGATGCGGCAGTACCTGGGATGGAAGCAGGATGACCCGCGGTTGCAGATGACGTCAGACATTTTGCTGACCGGTCATCTGCCGACGTGGGAAGAGCGGGACATGTACTATTGGTACTATGCCACGCAGATGTTCAGTCACTTGGATGGCGAGCCATGGCAGAAGTGGAACGCCGCGATGCGTGACATGCTGGTGCAAAAGCAACTGCGCGAGAACCCGGGCAAAGGGAGTTGGAATCCGCTGGGCACCGGCCCGAATCAGTTGAACGGTGCCGATTTTTGGTGCGCCAACGGAGCGGGCGGTCGACACTACGTCACGTGCTTATCGCTGTACGTGCTTGAAGTCTATTACCGCCATCTGCCGATCTATCAGATCAAAGGCCGCGAGAACACCGCTCGCTAGTCGAGCGGCAGTCGTGATGCCCCTTCACCTTATCGTGTGCCATGCCCACGCCGCGTGGGCATGCTTTCCGTGTGAAAACGCATGTCCTTGAAGACGTTCACAGGGCACACTTAGTCAAACCGCATCACCACCCAGGTGGGAAGCCGATCAGCTTCAGGTCGCACTTACGTCAACGGCCCCGTGCAACGAAAAAACCGCGAGCACGAACAGGCCCCTTCAACCTGCTCGCACTCGCGGTGCGCTCTTCGTGCGGAAGATTTCTTGAAAACAGCTTACAACGCGGTCTCGCCCGACTCTCCGGTGCGAATCCGGATCGCTTGGCCAATCTCGGAGACAAACACCTTGCCGTCACCAATTTGGCCGCTGCGGGCCGTGGTCACGACAATGTTCAGAATCTTATCGAGTTCGCTGTCCTTGACCACGATCTCGAGCTTGACCTTGGGGACAAAGTCGACTTGGTACTCGGCCCCGCGGTACGATTCCTTTTGACCCTTTTGCCGGCCGAAGCCCAGGACTTCGATGATCGTCATGCCGAGATGACCTTCTTTCACCAAGGCCTGTTTGATCTCGTCGATCTTGTGATGGCGAACAATCGCTTCAATCTTCTTCATGGTTCAGTTCCTTATCGGTTTGGTTTTTGTTGTGGGGGATTTTGGTCTTCGCGTTTGCAGCACCCTAGCCTGAGCGACAGCGAACTGTCGCTCAGGCATCAGGCGTCGTTCTGACCAGGCGGTAGTCAGAAGTCAAAGTGTTCCCTCGTGGCTCTGACCCGCCCGCTTCCGTGCGGCCGGTGACTCGTTGCCGAGTCCGCCTGATCTTGCCGGGATTCGTTAGTTTCCAAATTCTCCCGTCCGGGCCAGTACGAAGCCGTGGTAGGCCTCGTTACCATGTTCACCCACATCCAAACCTTCCACCTCTTCCTCGTCCTTGACGCGGAGACCGATGGTGTATTTGATCACGGCCCAGCAGATGGACGACACGATCAAGCAGTAGATCGCCGTGGCACCCACACCCTTGAGCTGAATCATGAGTTGGTCAGCACCCTTGCCGTAGAACAGCCCACCCCACTCGGCGCCAGCGATTCGCACGCCAACGATCTTGGGATCGGCAAACAACCCAACGCACAAGGTGCCGAACACGCCGTTGACCAAGTGGACCGACGTGGCACCCACCGGATCGTCAATCTTCAGTTTGTCGAACGTCAACACTGCCAGCACTACGAGCACACCGGCAATCGCACCGATGATGACCGAGGCGAACGGCGTGACGAAGGCACACGGAGCAGTGATCGCGACCAAACCGGCCAAGCAGCCGTTGAGCGTCATGCCGATGTCCGGCTTGCCGAGGATGATCCACGAGGTGGCCGTGGCCGTAATCGTGGCAATCGCGGCAGCCAGATTGGTGGTCAAAGCCACGTCGGCAATCGCACCGGGATCCGCAGCCATCGTGCTCCCCGGGTTGAAACCAAACCAACCGAACCACAGCACCAAGCAGCCGATGAACGCCGCCATCATGCTGTGACCCGGAATCGCTTTCGCCTTACCGTCGGGACCGAATTTTCCTTTACGCGGACCAAGGAACAGAATGCCGGTTAAAGCGCACCAGCCGCCGATCGAGTGTACCTGCGTCGAGCCGGCAAAGTCGAAGAACCCGCCAGCGGCAAGGAACCCGCCACCCCAAATCCAGTGCCCGACCACGGGATAGATGAACACCGAGATGAGCAAACTGAAGATGATGAACGACAGATACTTGATCCGTTCGGCGACCGCACCGGAAACGATCGTCGCCGCGGTGCCCGCAAACACGAGTTGGAAGAAGAACTTGGCGGCCAGCGGCACACCCGTCCAGTTCAACGCACCGTAATCACCCGAGTAAGCCGGACCGATCGCGGGGCTGTTGTCGAGGCCCGACGCGAACCACAATCCGCTTTGTCCGATGAACGGCGAGCCGTTGCCGAACATCAACCCAAACCCGATGGCCCAGAAGCCCATCGTCGACACGGCGAACACGACGAAGTTCTTGGACAGAATGTTGACGCAGTTCTTCGCTCGGCAGAAGCCCGATTCGACGCAGCCGAAGCCGAGATTCATGAAGAACACCATGAAGCCGGCGATCATGACCCACATGGTGTCCAAAGCGACCTTGAGGTCGGCGGTCGACGGACCAGCCGGACCAGCCGCGGCCGGCGCAGCGGGTTCTTGTCCGACGGCCAAGTTCGAGGTCACAAGCATTGCCATCAACAGGCAACAAAACAGACCGACTCGAGGAATGAGCGCGCGCATTGGCACCGCCTTTCTTAAAACAAACGAAGGGGCTCACGTAGTCGCGTCAGCGACTCCGCACT
>JAEUIL010000034.1 GCA_016794255.1 Planctomycetaceae bacterium
GGTCGAGTCGGGCGTGGCGTTTGTGACGCTCGACTTGAGCTACCACGGAGCCAGCGGCACCTGGGACACGCACGGCGACAACATTCCGCCCTACGGCGGCATTCGTCGCGGTCTGGGGCCGTTGCTACCGCTCTTCGATCATTTGCTGACCACGCTCGTCGGCGATCTCGAAGAACGCGGCCTGCTCGACGATGTGCTCGTCATTGCGATGGGCGAGTTCGGTCGCACACCGATGATGGGGACGCAGGACAGCACCGATGGCCGCAATCACTGGCCACAGGTGATGTCGATGTCGTTGGCAGGCGGCGGCCTACGACATGGTCAAGTGATCGGCGCGACCGAGAGCGATGGCGGCAACATTCGCGAACGACCGGTGACTCCCGGCGACATTGCCGCGACGCTATTCAAGCACTTCGACGTGCCGCAGGATGTTTCGTATCTCGACAATCAAGGCCGGCCACGCGTGGTGGTGGAGAATAATGGTCAGCCGATTCGAGAGCTGTTTTAGATGGAGGGCGTAGGGAACACGGATGAACACAGATTAAGGGGATGAAGGGGATCGAATGGGAATGATCCATGATCAACGTCCCTGTGCCGAAGCAGCTTCAACATCCAATTACCAATGAGACTCGCTTGAGCAAGGTCGATGGGGCATTTCATTTTGAAATTTCTTTTCGGCCTAGTCATTGAGCTTTGGTCATTCTCATCCCATTCCCTTTATCTGTGTTCATCTGCGTTCATCCGCGTCCCTTACCCCGCCATCTCAATCGATCTCACCGCACCAGCATCCAATCGACCGTCGCTTTCTCGGGGGCCGGTTTCTCGAACGTGACCGTAAAGCCCGCGGCGCTCTTGTCCGATATGGCGCGGTTGCTGAGCCAGGATTGCTCGACAAAGACCGCGTAGTTGGCGTCACTCTCGGGCGTGGGGAACGTGACTCGTACGGTGGTCGATTGGGCGGTAACAGCGATGTTCTTGCCGCGTAAGTTGCGGGCAGGTTGGCCATCGCCCGAGAGACCAGTGACGCCCGAGACCGCTCCGCCGGTTTGAATCCCGCCGCCGGAGAACTGAAACTCGCCGGAGCACCGATTCACGGTCAGCGACGCGGTTTGCTGTGTCGACGGTGGCAGCGTGGCCGCGCGGGTCACGCCGGTTTTGGTCGGATCCTCGGGCGCGGTGGGTTGGTGACCGTAGTGCCAGTGGATCGACTGTTCGTGATAGGGTTGTTGGAACAGGATCGCGGCCTTGGCGAAGTCGGCTTTGAAGTTCAGCCCGACGGTGGCTGCCGAATTGACGACCATCACGTTATCCCACGCCGGTTTCTGCTCGTGTCGTTGCGGCACGTCGTCGAGGTTGGCAGGCCCACCGGCGATGGTGACAAACGAGTACCGTGACGCCGCGCCGTTGTTCGAGACATCCATCACCGCCGAGGGAAACTGTCCCGGCACATCTTCCCACATCCAGACGCGAAACGCTTGCGGCTTGAATGGGTCGGGCCCGATCGCCTGCTCGATCGCATCACCCTTCGCAAAGTCGAACGACGTGTTCATCGCGGCATGCGGTGCGACGCCGAGTGTCCGTTGCCCGCCGCGATCGCCGCCCGGCAGAGCTCGCGAAACGTCGTTGACATACGTTCCCGGCGCGATCACGTAGTCGAGCAGTCGTTCGTGTCCGTCCCAAGTGTAATTCTCTTGACGATACAAGGTCGGGCTGCCGGCACTTTTCGCACCCCACCAGAACCGTTGCACTTCAATATCCTTCGTGCCGTCGTCGTTCGCTTGGAACTTCGTGATCAAGTACCAGCGGAAGGTTCCTTTCGGTGTCTTTTCACTCGGATCACTCACGGCAAAGAACCGGCCAACGATCTCGGGCGTCCATGGGCAATCTTTGTCGCCGCGAATGAGCCCGCCGAACTTGCGTTCCACCGAATTCGTGACGGGACTCTTTACCAAACTCGTTACGTAGTTCTCGCCCTTGTACATGCTCATCCTCGGCTCGGGGAGATCGAAATCGGTGCGACCGCTGACGATCAGCACTTTGCCCGCCGTGATGTGCTTGGCCGGATTGCGATTGATGAGCGGCCGCGAGTCGCCGAGCGTTTGCACATTGCGGCTCGAATTGGAGAACACGAGACGCGACGATTCCCAATCGACCGATTCGACCGTCCCTTGAAAATTGTCTTCCTTGGAGCGGATAAACGCCGCGTCGCAATTGCCATTTTCGTCGCCAGCCGCCGAGTGGACGTTGCTCATGTAATTGAAGTCGCAGTAATAGACATACGTATCGCCGTGCGCGTACTGATTGCGGATCACCTTGACGTCATACGTTTGATTGTCGTTGTTGCTCGTCTGCAACATATGCACGAGGCCGGTGTTGCTCTTGTTCTGCAAGATCGCGCCGGCGACATGGTTTAGATCAGTATCCGCGACAAAGTAGTGCATCTGTTTCGTGACGTCGTAGCCGATCGATTTGACCACGCCGCGCGTGACGCCGCCGCCGTAGCCCGGTCCGCCGTGTAGATTGAGGAACTGGCCCGGGTGAATGCCGCGCACGGTCGCCAAATAGAACCGACGGTCCTTCCCCTTTTCGACCGGCAGTTGCAACCAATCGAGATAGCTGGTCGAGCCGTACGAGATTTGACTGTCGATCGTGATGGCCGGATGGGTGCCCCAATGCGGGAGGCTGTCCCCCTCGCCGAGGCGAATCGTGCGTTCAATTCGCATGCCGGTCAGCGGCGGCACTTGAACCACGACACTCTTGCCATCGTGCGAAATCACGGTTACGCCCTGCCCGGTCTGCCACTTCTTGGTTTCAGCCGGCGGTTCGGGCGAACGGATCAAGCCTTGCAGCGTCTGCGACTTATTGGCCAACTGCGGCCAGAGTGACGCCGGAATCTCGAGCACTCCGCCGGTCTTGCGTAGCTCGTCGAGCGCTTTTTGGTACGTCTCACCGAGTTGCTTGGAAGACAGCTCGCCAAACTCGCTGAGCTGCCGCGTGACGGGTGTCGGATCGGCGGCATTAAGCGGCGTAGTAATGACAACCAAGAACAATAAGCAGACTGCCCAAGTGACGTTTGGGAGTGAGAACCGAACGGCGGACATGCGAGAAACTCCGGCTGACTTGAGAAAGGGCACGGGGACGATCGTAGCCTGGGGGAAATCGTGTGTCGACTATCTTGAGATAGATGAGTAAGGGAACGCGGATGAACGCAGATGAACACAGATGAAGGGGATGTTGGAAAGACGAGACCATCTTCGAAGTTAACCATTTCAAAGAATGAGAGCATTTGGATCCAAATCGAGATCCGTGGAGATCCTGATCGCTAACTACAAGGGCGGATCATTCGTCAATCTCCGGTGCTTGGGCCTTGGGAACTGGTCATTCTCTTCCCATCCCCTTCATCCGTGTTCATCTGCGTTCATCCGTGTCCCCTTACTTCACCATCTCCATCGACTCCCACTTGATTCCCCCTCCCATTCCGTCGATCATGTTCACCATGACACGCACCACCTGGACCTTTCATACTGCGGGCAAGTTGCTCTTCGGCGCGCATGCGATCACCGAATTGGGCGAGAACTTGCAGGCACTCAAACTGAATCGCGTTCTGGTTATCACGGACCAAACGCTCGTCGCCGCTGGTGTCGTGCAGCCGGCGCTTGAGTCGCTCAAGTCGGCAAACATCGGCTACGACGTGTTTGACGGCGGGCTGCCCGAGCCGACGCTCGACGTGGCGACCCGTTGTGCCGAGCATGGAAAGCGCTATCAGCCTGATGGACTGTTGGCGATCGGCGGCGGCAGCAACATGGACCTCGCCAAGATGGTCGCGATTTTGCTGACGCATGGCGGCGAGCCGCGCGACTACTTCGGCGAGAATCGTGTCCCTGGTCCGATCATGCCGCTGGCCTGTGTGGCGACGACGTCGGGCACCGGTTCCGAAGTGACCGCCGGCACGGTGCTCACCGACACCGCCAATCACATCAAGGTTGGCATCATGAGTAATTTCCTCCGGCCGCGATTGGCCGTAGTCGACCCGTGCTTGACGCTCACGTGTCCGCGAAAGGTCACGGCCGACAGCGGGATCGACGCGTTGGTGCATGCCATCGAGGCGTACACGGCCGTCGACAACGCCGAGTTCCCGTTGCCGGCGAACGAACGGAGTTGCTACCAAGGCCGGCATCCGCTGGGGGAAATGTTTGCCGAGAAAGCGATTCGTTTAGTCGGCGAACATCTAGCCAAGGCGTGCGACGAACCGCAGAACTTGGCGGCCCGGGAGGGAATGTCGCTCGCTTCGACACTGGCGGGCATGGCGTTTAGCAATGTGGGCGTGGCACTCGTGCATGCGATGGAGTATCCCGTCGGCGGCGCGGTGCATGTTTCGCATGGCGAAGGGAACGGTCTGCTGCTGCCGTATGTCATGCGATTCAATCTGCCCGCGCGGCAGGCGGAGTTCGCGCGGATCGCCGAGTGGCTCGGTGCCGATGTCCGTGGGTTGAGTGGCGAGCAAGCAGCGCTGAGAGCGGTCGAAGTGGTCGAGCAACTTCGCGCGAAGATTGGCATTCGATCACGGCTGCGTGACTTGGGTGTGGGACAGGATCAACTCGCCGGCTTTGCCGAGAAAGCCGCGTCGATCAAACGCATCTTGCGCGTCAATCCGCGTTATCCTACCCAGGCCGAGATCGAGGCGATTTACCACGCCGCTTGGTAACGGGCTTGGCCTTCGACTTGCTCGGTTTTTTTGCGACCGACGACGTGGATGCCAGTAGCGAGTGTTTCGCCGAGATGGGCAGCGTGATCGTGAACGTTGACCCGCGACCGACGACGCTGTCGACGGTGATCGTGCCGCCGTGCAAGTTCACGATTCGCCACGCCTTCGCGAGGCCATTGCCGAGTCCGCGACCGGCCTGTCGGCCTGAGAAGAATGGATCAAATAAATGGCGACGCACCGCCTCGCTGATGCCGGGACCGTCGTCGTGAACGACAATCTGACCGCACGGAACGCGTCCCTTGGTCAACGATGTGACGGACAACTCAATGCGGCCGGCGTGCCCCAGGGCTTCGAGCGCGTTGTCGACAATCGCTCGCACAGCGACCGTGGTCTGCGTCGCATCGACCGCGGCGGACACCGGTTGACTCTTCGGGCTAAGTTCGACCGTCGTCGCTTGCAACTCGGCGCGAGGGTTAAGTTCGCTGATCGCACGGCGAACGAGCGCGGTCAGATCATGCTCGGCACGCTGCGGTTCCGGCGGTCGCGCAAACAACATCAGGTCGGCAATCATTTCATGGATGCGCATCGCCTGAGCGGCAATGATCGCCAAGTCGCGTCGGCGGTCGGGATGCTTCTCGTTCCGTAGCAAAATCTGCGCACGACCCACAATTACCGAGAGCGGATTGTTGATCTCATGCCCCGCCCCGGCGGCGAACTCGGCCAGCGCCGCGAGTTTTTCCTGCTCCAGCAGCGTTTGCCAATCGGCCGGTAATAAACCACCCGCGTCACGCGGTCGACGGCGCGCCATGGTTCATTCCAGAGAAACAACGCAGGGTGAAAAAGCGAGCCCGGACCGCAATCGAACATGACGCTCGCCTGCGATC
>JAEUIL010000053.1 GCA_016794255.1 Planctomycetaceae bacterium
CTCAAGTCGCAAAAGATCGACGACGCGAAGCTCAAAACGACCGACGCGCTCTGGTCTCCCGAAGCCTTTGCCCTCGACCTGACCGAACGATTGGTGCGGACCTTGGCACTCGGCGATCCGCGCATCGCGTCACTGGTGGACTACTGTGGCTTGCCCCACGCCGGTCGCCGCCTGCCCGATGTCTCGTGGTTCGACGACGAAACGCTGCCGACGCTGGTTCGCCACAACGCCCGACTGTTCTACGGCCGGTGGCTGGCTCAGCAACGGCTCTACGACGAAGCGGCCGAGCAGTTGAAACAGCTCAATCCCGACGTGGTCGCCGATCCCTCGGTGCTGCTGTTCTATCAAAGCGTCGTGCATCATCGGCTGCTCGACAAAGAGGCGGGGCTCCGCGCCGTCGATCGTCTATTGCAAGACGTGGCCGACGTGCCGCAACGCTTCCGCGCCGTAGCCGCGCTCATGAAAGTCGATCTGCAACAGCTCGACGAGAAGACGCTCGACCATATCGCTCGTCGCATGGAAGACATTCGCCGTCGGCTCGATCTCGGTCGGGCGGGTGAAAAGGTTGTGAAGGTCGAGGACGGCGTGATCGAGTCGCTCGACAAACTCATCGAAGAGATGGAGAAACAACAGCAACAACAGGGTGGTGGCGGCGGCAGCTCGGGGGCCATGCGGCCGAACGCGCCCATGCAGCAGAGCCAAGCCGCCGGTGGCAAAGGGGCGGGCGAGACCGACAAGAAGCGGATCGGCAACTCGGCCGGCTGGGGCGATCTGCCGCCGAAACAGCGCGAAGAGGCGATGCAGCAAATCGGCAAAGACTTCCCGGCCCACTATCGGGATGTGATCGAGCAGTACTTCCGCAAGTTGGCCAGCGAACCGGAGAAGCGTTGATGACCGTTTGGTGTCTGGCATTGCTGGTGGCGATGGCGCCGCCGGTCGAGGTTGCTACCAAGTCGCAAGGCGTAAAGCCCGGCACGCTCGTCGAGTTGTCGGCCGAGCAGGTCGTGATCGACGTGGCGGGTAAGCAGGAAAAGATCGCGACCGGCGAGTTGGTCGAGATCCGTCCGCGCGACGCGGCGAAGGCACCCGCCAAGCCGGGCACGGTGACTGTGCGGCTCGTCGATGGTTCGACGCTCACGGCCAGCGACTACCGCGTCGAGATGGGCAAGGCCGTGATCGTGCTCGATGCCGAAGCGCGCGTGAGTGTGTCGACGCGATTGATCGACTATGTTCGCTTGCAAACGTCCCCCGGGGCGGTCGGCGCACAGTTCGACGAAATTGCCCGCGGCGAACGCACCGGCGATACGATCATTGTCGTCAAGGGCGAGGCACTCGACTTTGTGGCGGGCTCGGCCGGTGACATTACCGACGAGACCGTCTACTTCCAAGTCGATGCCGACAAGGTGCCGGTGAAGCGTCCCAAGGTCGAAGGGTTGCTCTACTTTCACGCCGCAGTCGACGAACTGCCGGCAGCCGTCGCGACGCTCGAAGTCATTGGCGGTGGCAAACTCGACGTGCTCTCGGCCAAAGCGACCGACGCCGCGCTCGACGTGCTCACGCCGGCCAAGGCGACGCTGTCGATCCCCTGGCCCAGCGTGGGCCGCATTCAGTTCAAAGGTTCGTATCTCAGCGATCTCGAGCCCGAGTCGGTGGCGTACTCGCGAATGTCTTCGTTCGGTTTCGCCGAGAAACTTCGGCCGACCGACCTAGCCTACCATCGACCCCGTTTCAACGAAGGCTTTGAGAGTGGCCAAGCCTTGCGGCTCGCGGGACAACCGCTCAGTCGCGGCTTGGCGTTGTACGGTGGGACGGACGTGTCGTTCCGCTTAAGCGAGCGATACAAGCAGTTGCAAATGACCGCCGGGATCGACGACTCGGCCCGGCCGCATGGCCAGGTCGAACTGAAGATTCTCGGCGAGAACGGCGAGCTAGCCACCCACACCCTGTCCGGTCGCGACGCACCGCTGGCGATCGACGTGCCGCTCGCAGGCGTGCGGCGCGTGCGAATTGTGGTCCGGTCGCTCTCCGGTGGCGTACACGATCGAGTCATCCTTGGCGATCCGCGATTGGTCAAATGATCCGTAGCAATTCGACACTACTGTTGTCCCTATTGATCGCAAGCCTGGGGCTCTTCGGCTCATCGTCGTGGCTCCCCGCGGCCGAGACGCTCGACGAGTCGGTCGTCAAAGCCGAGGCCGAGCGAGTCAAGATCATGGCCGGGGCGTCGCGCTGCGGCGTGAGCATCTTCGCCGATGGCGGCACCAACGGCGGCTCGGGGGTCTTGATCTCGGCCGATGGTTACGCGCTCACCAACTTCCACGTCACCAAACCTTGCGGCGATTGGATGAAGTGCGGCCTCTCCGACGGTTCGCTGCACAACGCCGTGATCGTGGGCTATGATCCGGTCGGCGATGTGGCCCTGATCAAGCTCATGGGTCGTACCGACTTTCCGTTCGCCCCGCTGGCCGATAGCGACAAAGTCGTGGTCGGCGAATGGGTGTTTTGCGTCGGCAACCCGTTCTTGCTCGCGGATGATTTTCAACCGACGATCACCTACGGCATCGTGTCGGGCGTGCATCGCTACCAATACCCCGCGGGCACGTTGCTCGAGTACGCCGATTGCATCCAGACCGACGCGGCGATCAACCCGGGCAACTCGGGCGGTCCGCTCTTCAACATGCGGGGCGAAGTGATTGGCATCAACGGTCGCGGTTCGTTCGAGAAGCGCGGTCGCGTCAACGTCGGTGTCGGCTACGCGATTTCGATCAACCAGATCAAGCACTTCATGGGGGCTCTCAAAGCCGGGCGGATCGTCGATCACGCCACGCTCGGCGCGACCGTGGCGAGCAGCGACGATGGCCGCGTGTTGGTCTCCGACATTCTCGAAGATTCCGACGCTTATCGCCGCGGCCTGCGCTACGGCGACGAGGTCGTCGAGTTTGGCGGTCGGCCAATCAGCACGGTGAACGCGTTCAAGAACGCTCTGGGCATCTTCCCGCGCGATTGGGCCACGTCGCTCACCTATCGCCGCGAAGGTAAGAAGCAGTCGATCTGGGTGCGATTGACGGGCGTACATGGTGCCGAGGAGCTGCTTCAGAAAGTGCTCGGGCGTCCGCAACCGCAGCCCGGTCAACCGCAACCCGACGATCATCCGCAGCCTGAGGGTGAACCGAAGAAACAGCCCGCGCCGCCGAAGCAACCGCCGACCAAAGGTCCCGCCGCGGCCAAGAAGGCGCCAATGCCCGACGAGGTGAAACCGTTCTTCGAGGCTCGGCGGGGTTATGCCAATTTCCACTTCAATAAGGCCAACCGCACGCGAGTTTACAACGCCCTGGTCGCGCGCGGCGACTTCGCAGCACTCAAGGGAACGTGGAAGCTGACGGGCGATGTGGTGCCGGCGGGCGAAGCGACGTTTGAGATCGCCGACGATTTCGTGAACACCTCGTTGCCCGGCGGCGAGTTGAAGTTGAATGTCACAAAGGAATTGAACGACGCCGTCGAGCCACGTGGCAGTGGCGGACTGCTCGCCGCGCTGCACGCTTGGCGACGGTTGCTGACCGCGGGTCCCGAGAAGTTCGGTGATCTGGTTTACCTCGGCATGCTGCCGGTGGCTGACGAGTCACGCGGCCCGGTGGATGTGCTCAAAGGCGCGTATGCCGGCGTCGAGACGTTCTTCTTCGTCGAAAGCGAGTCGGGCCGACTGTTGAAAGTCGCGTTGTATCTCAGTCCTGACGACGATCCGTGCGAACTTCTGTGGAGCGACTACGCCGAGTATCAAGGGCGACTGTTGCCGCGAACGCTAAAGGTTCGTTACGGCGACCTGATCTTCGGCGTCTACCGGTTCCGCGAACTCACGCTCGCCACGGGGGGCCAATAACATGCGAAGTGTTGTCACACTCGTGGTGCTGCTCGCTCTGGTCACGCCGCTCACTGCCGCGCCGCTAACGAGCGTCATTCCGCAGGTTCAGCCGAAGCAGGTCAAAATCTACGGCGCGGGCGGTTATCGCGGTTTGGAAGCGTATCAAAGCGGCTCGTTGATCAGCGCCACCGGGCATGTCCTCACGGTCTGGAGCTACGTGCTCGATACCGACTTTATCACGGTCACGCTTCACGACGGCCGCAAGTTCGAGGGCAAGCTCCTCGCCGCCGATCCGCGGTTGGACATCGCGGTACTCAAGATCGAGGCCCAGAATTTGCCGCATTTCGAGCTCGCCAAGGCGCCGCTGGTCGAGGCCGGCACCCGGGTCTTGGCGTTCAGCAATCTCTATGGCGTGGCAACGGGCGACGAGCCGGTCAGCGTGCAGCGCGGCGTGATCAGCGTGCGCAGTCGGCTGCATGCTCGCCGCGGCGTGTATGAGACGCCGTTCAAAGGTCAGGCGTACATTCTCGACGCGATGACCAACAATCCCGGCGCGGCCGGCGGAGCGCTCACCGATTATGACGGTCGCCTGTTGGGGATCTTGGGCAAAGAGTTACGCAACTCGCAGAACAACACCTGGTTGAACTACGCGATTCCCATTCCCGAGGCGGCTAAGACCATCGAGGACATCGTCGCCGGCAAGTACGTCAATGTGCCCACCGAAGACGTCGCATCGAAACCCAAACAGCCGTTGTCACTCGAGTTGCTCGGCATCCAACTCGTGCCCGACGTATTGCCCCGCACGCCGCCGTATATCGACCGCATCATGCCGGGCTCGCCCGCCGCGTCGACCGGCTTGCGGCCCGATGATCTGGTGCTGTTCATCAACGGTCGCTTGACCGCGGCCTGTGCGACGGTTCGCACCGAGCTCGAATACATTGACCGCATCGATCCGGTGAGCGTGACGGTGCTGCGAAATCAAGAATTGATCGACGTGCAACTGCGGGCCAGCGCAGATGCGAACCCGTGAGGAACTGCCGTGCGATTGGGACTGTGGTTGCTGATCTCCTTGTCGATCGATCTGCTCGCCATCTTGTGCGCGCCTGCGGCCGATGATCTCGAACAACTCGAGCAACGGGCTTTCACCGCCGCTGCCGCGCGAGTTGCGCCCTCGGTCGTGAGCATCGAGACGGTCGGCGGACTCGAGACCGTCAATAAAATGTTGGTCGGCCAAGGCGCCACCACGGGGCTGATTGTCTCGTCCGACGGATATATCATTTCCAGCGCGTTCAATTTCATTCAGAAGCCGACATCGATTCTGGTCGGTTTTGCCGACGGGACTCGCGCCCCGGCCAAGATTGTTGCGACCGACCGGAGTCGCATGTTGGTGCTGCTCAAAGCCGCAGTCGAGGAAAAGCTGGTCGTCGCCGAGAACGCCCCCGAGGCCGAGTTGAAAGTCGGTCAATGGAGCATCGCCCTAGGCCGAACGTTCGATTCGGCGCAGATCAACGTCTCGGTCGGCGTCGTCAGTGCGATTGGTCGCGTCTGGGGCAAGGCTGTGCAGACCGACGCGAAAATCTCGCCCAGCAATTACGGCGGGCCGCTGGTCGACGTGCGCGGCCGAGTGGTGGGCGTGCTGGTCCCCATGTCGCCACAGAGCACCGCCGAAGTCGCGGGTGTCGAGTGGTACGACTCGGGCATCGGATTCGCGGTGCCGATGTCGCAAGTCCTGGCGTCGTTCGAGCGGCTCAAGTCGGGCCAAGATTTGTATCCGGGCATCTTGGGCGTGGTGCTCAAACAGGGCGATATGTTCGCCGATCTGGTCGAATGCAGCGGCGTGCGGCCGAACTCACCCGCGTACAAGTCGGGCTTCAAACGGGGCGACAAGATCGTTGCCGTCAATGGCCGTGAAATTGCCAGTCGAGCGCAGCTATCGCGTGAGATCAATCGTCGTTATGCGGGCGAATCGCTCAAGGTAACCGTCGCTCGTGGCGAGCAAAAGCTCGAACGCGAACTGCAATTGATCGACAAGCTCGAACCGTACGAGCGACCGTTCCTGGGCATCCTGCCGCAGCGTGATCGTGGCAAGGGTGAGCCTGCCGGTGTCGTCGTGCGGTATGTCTACGCCGACAGTCCCGCGGCCAAGGCGGGCGTCCAGATTGGCGATCGGCTCGTGAACGTCGCGGGCGAGGCGGTCACCGATCGCGCCGCGCTCACGTCGCAGTTGGCCGATGTCGTGATCGGTGAAAAGCTAGCTGTCGAGGTTTCGCGGGCTGGCAAGAGCGTGAAACTCGAATTGATTCCAAGTCGCGAACCGGCTGAAGTGCCCGCCGAGTTGCCGCTTGCGAAAGCCGCGAACACCGACAAAGCCGAGAACTCGCCGGCCACGGGGGACGTGCCGCTCAAGATTGCCGAACATGCCACCCAGTTCACGGTCTATGCCCCGGCGACGTGCGAAACTCGTCGGCCGCACGGCGTGCTGCTCTGGCTGCACGGCACCGAGCGACCGCAGTCCGAGAATATCGTGAACGTCTGGAAGCCGTTGTGCGACCAGTACGAGTTGATCCTCGTCGTGCCGCTCGCGGGCCAAGGTCAGTGGCAGCCCGCCGACGCCGAAGCGATTAGCAAGGCGCTTGAGTCGTTGCAGAAGAGCCATCCCATCGATCCCGCCCGCATCGTCGCGCACGGACTGCAATCGGGGGCGATTCTGGCTCAACGGTTGGCCGCTACGCAGCGCGAGCTGATCCGCGGCGTGGCCATCGTGCAGTCGCAGATATTGGCTCCGTTTCCCGAAAACGATCCCGCCACGCCGCTCTCGTGGCTGGTCGCGCACTCGAAAGCGATCGACATCGCCACCGGGCTCGACGCCTTGCGGAAAGCCAAGTACACCGTGACGACCCAATCGCAAGGAGAGAAGGCCCGTTACTTTGTCGACGCCGAACGGAACGAGTTTCTCCGCTGGATCGATACGCTCGATCGGCTTTAACAGTAATTCCGCTTCTCCTAAAGGCGCCCACTTCCTGCATGTGATTGCAAGCGTGAGTTAATTCGACGGGCTTGATTGAGTGGGCACTCCAGTTTATCGATCACTTGCCGCGTGATCGCCAAGCGTCGCAGCTAAGCGGTCAGGCGGATGCTCGAAAGATGATTGCGAATCATCCGTGCTCGCATCACGCGGAGCCTGATGGATACGATCGCAAGCGTACGATCGACGTGAACGACACTATACGACCGGCTCGCCTTCGCGTTCGGTCAGTTCGCGGAACAGCTCGCACAGTTTCTTCGTCGTCGCGCCCGGCTGACCGTCGCCGATCACCCGGCCGTCGACGCTTGTGACCGGCGTCAGTTCGCCCATGGTGCCGGAGCAAAAGCACTCGTCGGCCCGATAGAGTTCGGTGAGCGAAAGGTCACGTTCTTCGCACGGCACGCTATGTTGCCGGCAAAGCTCAAGCACGACAGTCCGCGTAATCCCCTCGGGACAAGCGACCGTGCGGCTCGTCAGCACTTGGCCGCGCGACACGAGAAACACGTGCGTGGCGTTCGTCTCGGCGATAAAGCCGCGGTAGTCGAGCATCAGCGCGTCATCGGCGCCGGCGACGTTGGCTTCGATCTTGGCCAAGATCGACGTGAGCAGATTGTTGTGATGAATCTTGGGATCGAGCACGTCGGGCGGCGGACGTCGCACGCTGCTCGTGATGAGCTTGATACCGCTGCGATCGTAGACCGGCGGCTTGAACTCGGCGATCACGATGAGCGTCGGGCCCGACTGATTCAACCGCGGGTCCATGCCCGAGGTGATTTTCACACCGCGGGTCAGCGTGAGCCGAACGTGGACTCCGTCGCGCATGTGGTTCGCGGCCAAGGTGCGGCGGATTTGTTCAATAATCTCGTCGTGCGACGGAATCTGAGCAAAGGCGAGTGCGAGTGCCGAACTGCGCAGTCGATCAAGATGTTCACGCATCCGGAAGATACGACCTTGATACAGACGCAGGCCTTCCCAAACGGCGTCGCCCCCTTGCACGACCGAATCAAACGGGCTGATGCCGGCTTCGTCACGATGCACGAGTCGGCCGTTGATGTTGACGATCAGATCGCGATTGCGCGGGTCGAATTTTTGCAGCATTAGAAAAATCAGTTCCTTCTCATAAAGCCGCGACCGTTGGTCGCGCCCCTCCTGGTGGCAGATCGTGGGCAATCTCGAGGCGAACCCAGCCCCCGGCGCGACCAACGGTCGCGGCTTTATGGGGTCGACTACTCCCCTGGTACCGGCTCGATTGTCGCACTCATCGAGCCTTTGCAGGCGCGTATCCGATGGTCTTTACCGAAGGCGTGAATCTGATCGCGCTTCAGTTCGGCATGCTCGCGGGTCGTCGTCAAAACGATCACGCGACCGGAGCTATCGACCTCTTTGGCCATTTCGTAGCCCTTTTCGACCGGATGTCCGAACAGCTTTTGCAGCAGTTCGATCACGTATTCGTAGGTGTGATCATCGTCGTTCCAGAGAATGACGTTGTAGCGTGGCTGGCGGCGGGGCTTCTTGTCCTGTTTCGGCTCGTCGACCGCGGGGGCCACGACCACTTCCGGCTCGGCGACGGCGGCTTGAGATTCGCTCACACGCGGCTACTCCTCGTTTCGCGGTTGGTGCTCTCGAACAGAACCATTATATTTGAGCCCATCTCTGGCTGATATTGCAATCTTTCCTGGTCACCGATTCCTAACTTACTCATGTCATTCGCCGCCGTCGATCAGTACCTTGCCGAACACACCGCTCAATTCGAAGCCGATTTGTGCGAATTGCTGCGAATTCCCAGCGTCAGCGCCGACAGCGCCTTCAAAGCCGATGTGCGCCGCGCCGGCGAGTGGGTGGCCAATCAGTTTCGCCAACTCAAGTTCGCCACGCAACTGCACGAGACACCCGGTCACCCGATCGTGACGGCTCAATCGCCCTTCGTGCCAGGGGCTCCGACCGTGCTCGTCTACGGCCACTACGATGTGCAGCCGCCGGACCCGCTCGGCGAGTGGATCACGCCGCCGTTTGAACCGACAATCCGCGGGGGCAATCTCTATGCCCGGGGCGCGACCGACGATAAGGGCCAAATGCTCACGCATGTGAAGAGTGCCGAGGCTTGGGTCCGCTCGGGCACTCCATTGCCGGTCAACCTCAAGTATCTGATCGAAGGTGAAGAAGAGGTCGGTAGCGAGAATCTCGAAGCGTTCATCGAACAGCATAAGAAGGAGCTGGCGGCCGACGTGGTCGTGATCAGTGACACCTGTCAGTTCGGACCCGGTCAGCCGGCGATCACTTACGGACTCCGCGGGATCGCCTATTTTGAACTCCGACTGCGTGGGCCGAAGCAGGATCTGCACTCAGGCACCTTCGGTGGAGCGGTGACCAACCCGGCCAACACCTTGGCCAAGCTTGTCGCGGCGTTGAAAGACGATCAAGGTCGGATTCAAGTCCCCGGCTTCTACGACGATGTCGTGCCGCTCACCGATCGTGAACGGCAGGAGTTCGCGCGGCTCAAGTTTCAAGAAGCCGAGTTCATGAAGCAACTCGGTGTCTCGGCCCTGACCGGCGAGGCGGGTTACACGACCTTGGAACGCCGCTGGGCTCGACCGACCTGTGATGTGAACGGACTCACCAGCGGCTATCAGGGCGAGGGAGCCAAGACCGTGCTCCCGGCCAAGGCGAGCGCCAAGTTCAGCTTCCGTCTCGTGCCGAATCAAGACCCGCACCAAATCGCGGTGTCGCTCGAACAAATGCTCCGCAAGCTCTGCCCACCGGGCATCGAGTTGGAACTGATCGCGTTTCACGGTGCGCCCGGCGTGGTCGTGCCGCTCGAAAGTCCGCATGTCTCGGCCGCGGCCCGGGCCATCGAGCATGGCTTCGGGGTCGCACCGGTCTACATTCGCGAGGGTGGCTCGATCCCGGTCGTGGGCACCTTCCGCAAATTGTTGGGAATCGATACCCTGTTGCTGGGCTGGGGTTTAGACGACGACAACACGCACAGCCCGAACGAAAAATTCTGCTTGGCCGACTATCACCGCGGGATCAAAGCGAGTGCTCGGCTGTGGCAGGAGATCGGAAGTCGTTCCTAGCGAACATCGATCGGCCCAACCATCTCCCTTCGACATTCGAGCTTCGTCATTCCTTCGGCATTCATTCTTCGACATTAGTCATTCCCCTTTGTTGCTTCTCCGCACCCCCGTCTTCTCACATCTCACCTCATCATGCTCGATCGCAAATTCATCATCGAAAACGCCGCTCTCGTGAAGGCGAACTGCATCAACCGCAACTGTCCGGCCGATGTGGATCGCTTCGTCGCACTGGATACCGAACGGCGTGAGAAGCAAGCCCTCGCCGAAGATTTGAACCGCCAAGCCAACGAGACGGCGAAGAAGATTGGCCCCGCCAAGGACGCAGCCGAGCGTGAGGCGCTTAAGGCCAAGGGGCGCGAGCTCCGCGATCAAGTGACCGCCGCACAAGCCGAGCTCGACGGGCTGCTCACCGAAATGGACCAGATTCAACGGATGATTCCGAATCTGACCCACCCGGCTGCCCCGACCGGTGCCGACGATCAGGCCAATCTCGAAGTTCGCCGCGGCAAAACGCCGTTGCCGAAGTTTGATTTCAAGCCGCTCGACCATGTCACGCTGGGCGAGAAGCTCGGCATGATCGATCTCGAAGGTGGCGCAAAGGTCGCCGGACACGGCTTCTACTTCTTGAAGAACGACGCTGTGCTGCTCGAGTTAGCGCTACAGCGTTATGCATTAGAGCTGTTGATGGGCGAGGGTTTCACACCCACGATCACACCCGACCTGGCGCGGAACGAGATTCTGCAAGGGACCGGCTACATTCCGCGCGGACCGGAGACGCAGATCTACAGCATCGACGGGACCGATCTCAGCTTGGTCGCCACGGCCGAGATCACGCTCGGCGGCTTGTATAGCGACATGATCTTGGAAGAGGAGCAACTGCCGATCAAGCTGTGCGGCATCAGTCACTGTTACCGGACCGAAGCCGGTGCCCACGGTCGTGCCTCACGAGGGCTGTATCGCGTGCATCAGTTCACCAAGATCGAGATGTTCGCCTACACGACGCCCGAGCAGAGCGATGCAATGCTCGATTACTTCTGCGAACTCGAGGGCCGGCTGTTCGACGGCCTGGAGATACCGTATCGCGTTGTCGACACTGCCTCGGGCGATCTCGGCGGTCCGGCCTATCGCAAGTTCGATCTCGAAGCGTGGATGCCCGGCCGCGGCGAGCAAGGTGAATACGGCGAGGTCACGAGCACCAGCAACTGCACCGACTATCAATCACGCCGCCTGGGCATTCGTTACCGCAAGAAAGGGGAGAAGGGAACGCATTTCGTTCACACCCTCAATGGTACGGCCATCGCCATAAGTCGTGCGTTGATCGCAATCTTAGAGAACTACCAGCAAAGCGATGGAACGATTCGGGTTCCGACCGCACTGTCAAATTGGGTAAACAAGGACGTTTTGAGTGTTTAGATAAAATAGATAATGTAAATCTGAGTCGATTGAGAAAAATCTGAAAGATAAGAAGAAAAGACCGAATCGATCCTATTGGCAAAATGCGCAGCATCGATAAGATTGCGCACAGCCATGTGGTCATGTGACGAGCGTGTGGCTCATCGCTCGCATGGAGTTTATCGTTCGATGTTCCAGGAGCCTTGAACATGAAACGGATCAAACAGTTTTGGAAAGATGAGACGGGCGCGATCATCGCCAGCGAGATCATGCTCATCGCGTCGGTGTTGGTCGTCGGCGTGACGGTAGGACTCAAGAGCATGCGCGACAGTGTGGTGACCGAGTTGGCTGACGTCAGTCAAGCACTGTCCAATGTGGACCAAAGTTTTTACTACGGTGGCACGGCCGGTCACGGTGCGTTCACTGCCGGGGGCATGTTCATCGATCTGCCCGACTTCTGCGATCTGCCCGGCAACGTGGCTTATCAAGAGTCGAAGTGCGTCTCGATCTGTGGTGCCCCGCTACATCCGACAGGCCCGTACGCGGATGGCGCCGCAGTCGCGCCGCTGAGCGGAACCGTGGTCGCCCCGGGCGTGGTGATCGATGATCAGACGCTGACCGGCGAACGCTTGAACGCCTCGAAGGTGCCTGCCGCTAAGGATCCGGCCCGCGTGAGTGGCACGGTCGAAGACGAAGCCAAGAAGAAGGTCACCGAGCCGGAATCGTCGAAGAAGAGCAAGAAGCCTGCCAACGAGAAACCGAACAAGTCCGAGTAGCAAGTTCCGCGAGCCGAAAAATCTCTCTCCCGGCTCTCGAAACAAGGCACGGATTGGTTCGTTCCAAAGCCTCGGCGGATCACGAAGATCGGCCGGGGCTTTTTCGTCGATATCTTGTTTTGTCAAAAGCGGGCATGCCGGGGTTTGGAAACGAGCCAAGGCGGCCACTTCGGCCCGCTTTGTTAGCCAAAACTTGCCGGAAACAC
>JAEUIL010000077.1 GCA_016794255.1 Planctomycetaceae bacterium
CATGACCCGCAGGTTCTTCATCCCGCATTCGAGCACCAACTCGAGCAGCGTCGGAATATCGAAATTGACATTCGTCATGGTCGCGAACAGCGCCTCTTCGATGAACGCGCTGACCGACTCGTCGCTCTTGCCCAAGCGACGCGCGTGATTGGCGTAGGCCGCCATTCCTTTGACGCCATAGAGCAGAATCTCTTGCAGCGACTGGACGTCGGGGTCCTTGCCGCAGACGCCCACTTCGGTGCAGCCACAGCCGTTCTGGGTTTGTTCGCATTGATTGCAAAACATGGCGGTCTCCTTACGTGCGAAGTCTGAAGGGAGCGACGAGGTAAACACGCCTCGAACGAGCCGGCCCGAACCGGGGCGTTGATCGCGCGAGGTTCGCCAGCCGCCGCTCATGATACATAACCGGATCAATAGATCAAGATATCGATTTATCGGCAGGGTATCACTTTTGGCAGGAGTTAAAATGCACGGAGACTCGCAACCACTGATGCGACAGGCACTTAGCGGTGCATTAGGTCGTCCGGAATTCTTCCAGCCGGGCTATCTTGCCCGCGACCTATGAATGGGCGACGATGCATCGCTCGCCCGCTTCCCTGGGCGGGTCGCCCTGCCGCCAACCCTCGGACTCCTCGCGCATGCCTGCTGAAGTTGGACTGCAATTCGCCGACTACGTGGCTGTCGTCGTCTATTTGCTCGTCACCGTGGCGATTGTCTACCGCTCGTCACGAGCCGGCGACGACACCGAAGATTTCTTTCTCGGCGGTCGCAGCATGCCGTGGTTCGCCGTCGGCTTGAGCATCATGGCGACGTTGCTGTCGACCAATACTTATCTCGGCGCTCCGGGCGAGATGATCAAGTACGGGCCAGCCTACATGCTCGGCTATGTCGCGTATCCGTTCCTGGCCTGCGTGGTCATGTACCTATGGATCCCGTTCTTCATGCGCTTGCGGATGACCAGCGCCTACGAGTATCTCGAACTGCGCTTCGATCGCCGGTTGCGCCGCGTGGGTAACGTTCTGTTCTGGGGCTTGCGCTTCGGCTGGATGGCGATGGTGATTTGCACCGCGTCACTGGCGATGGTCCGCATGGCGTATGGACCGGTGAGTCCCGGCATGTTGTATGTCGTGATCGGCGTCATCGGCCTGGTCGCGACCATCTACGCCTGCTTCGGCGGCATGCGGGCAGTCATCTGGACCGACGTGCTCCAAGCCTTGATGCTTTTTGGCGGCGTGCTGTTGATCATTGGCAAAGTCTGGCTCGTCGATGGCAGCGGCATTCCGACGTGGTGGAACACGATCGTGCGCGACTCACCCGACCGCACGCCGGTGATCCTCGCCAGCTGGGATATCGCCGAGCGCACAACGATCGTCTGGGGCATCATGGCCAACTTCTTCTGGCATGTCTGCACGCACTGTAGCGATCAAGTGGCCCTGCAACGCTACTTCACCACGACCAGTTTGCAGGCCGCGCGGCGGAGCTTTGTGGTCAGTATTCTCAGCGGAGTGGCGATCGGGTTGCTGTTGTCGATCGCGGGGTTGGCGCTGCGCTACTATTACTTGCAACGGCCGGGCGAATTGGCTGCCGCAGACATCCCGCGCGATGCGGCCGATCAAGTCATGCCGTACTTCTATGCCACCGCGTTACCCGCCGGATTCTGCGGGCTCGTGCTCGTCAGCTTTCTTTGCGATGCGATGCAGACGTTGGTCTCGGGCGTGAACAGCATCGCCGCCACGATCACGACCAGCGTCAGCGACGAACGCCGCGGCGGCTGGAGCGAGATGATCTTGGCCCGAGCGGTGGTGTTGATCGTCGGCGTGATCACGACCGGACTCGCGATCTTCGGCGCGTCGGTGATGCTCAACATGGGCCGTTCGATCTTCGACATGCTGCCCAAGATGTTCAATCTGTTCTTGGGTCCCCTCGCAGCACTGTTTATCACCGGCATGTTCGTGACGCGCGCCCGAGCCCGCACGGCGTTGATCGCGGTGGCGTGTGCGATGGTGTTTTCGTTCACCTGGAGTTGGTGGTCCGAGATTGCGCTGATGCTCGAATGGGCCGGTTGTGAGTCCCTCGCCGAATCGTGGATCAACGTGTTCGGCCGAGACGCGCTCACGCAGAAGCCGCGGGTCCCGACGCCGATGCTGGCCGTGGCCACGCCGTGTGTCGTCGGCGTCGTGCTGGCGATGCTGCTGAGCCGGTTCGAGCCACAGGGGCCGCACTCCGGTACTCCCTATTCATGGCGAGAAACCATGCGTCGCGAGCCCCTGGGTCGCGAAGCCTAATCCAACTGTCGTGATATTGTTTGGAACCGTGTGCCATGTCCACGTCTTCGTGGACATGTGTTTTCACGGGGAAACATGCCCACGCGGACGTGGGCATGGCACACGCTTCTCTCAAAAAGGCATCGCTACCAAAGCGTCTGTCGATTTGATACCCCTGCCGGATCTGACTATACTACAGGTCTGAATTCCGCTCGCTTTCCCTCCCCGTCCTGCCCACCCCGCCATGCTCTGCGCCGCGACACCGATCGCCGCTCGCACGAGTTGCCCGGTATGATGCGCCGCTTGATCGCTGTGTTCGTGTTGCTCAACCTGACGCTGCTCGCGTCCGGGCGGCAACTGCACGCTCAAGGCGATTGGGAAGTCACGCCGAACAGTCGCCTCGCGCTTGATCGCGGACTCGATTGGCTCGCCCGCAATCAGGGACCCAAGGGGAACTGGGACTCCGAGGATCTCGGGCTCGTCAGCATGGGGGCACTTGCCTTTCTCGCCGATGGTCACGCTCCCGGCCGGGGCAAGTATGGCGACACGGTGCAGAAGTCGCTCGACTTTGTCATTCGCAATGCCAAGCCCACCGGGTTGCTCAACACGGCCGACACGCAGCGCGACATGTACAATCACGGCCTGGCGACCTTTGTCCTGGGCCAAGCGTTCGGCATGACTGGCGACGCCCGCATTGGCCAGACACTGGATCGTGCATTGAAGTTGATCACCAACACGCAATGCGACGACGGCGGTTGGGACTATCGCGCGCGACGCATCACGGCCGGCCATGACTTGAGCTTGGCCGTCATGCAGGCCAAGGCGCTTCGCAGCGCGGTCGACAGCGGCCTCGAAGTTCCGCCCGAAGTGATCTCGGCGGCTATCAAAGGTGTCCGTGAGCACTACCACAGTAGCGCTAGCGGACGAAATGCCGATCTGACGGCGCTCAAGAAAGCGCCGGGACAGTTTCACTACGGTCGACATGGTGGTGGCGGGGCGACGATTGCCATGGCGGCGTGCGGCGTGGTCTGTCTGCAAGAGTTCGGCCAATACGACGATTGGCGCATTCCGAAGAACATGGACGTGATCGTCAAGGCCGTGCGCGATGCTCAGGTCAAGCCCGGCAATGGCGACATGCCATTCGACTCGTATACGCTCTACTATGTCGGTCAGGCACTGTATCAGGTGGGCGAGCCGCACTGGCGACAGTCGTATCCGCTGCTGCGCGAGGGACTCATCCGCGGTCAGACGGCCAGCAGCAAAGACCCGGCCCGTGATGGTTCGTGGCACGACAACAAACGCGTCTCGGGCAAGCCGGGCGACTTGTACGCGACGAGCGTGGCGTGCTTCATTCTCGCCATACCGAACCGTTTCTTGCCCATTCTGCAAGAAGGCAAAATCGACAGCATCCGGTCCCAATTTCAGCGGTAGACACCATCTATGCCGAGCGTGTTTGTCGCATCTTTTGCTGTCGCCGGCGCGGTCGCGGCCTCTGCGCCGCTCATCATTCACCTGTTGAATCGGCGTCGTTTCAAGACCGTCGAGTGGGCGGCGATGGACTTCCTGCGTCAAGCGGTCCGCCGCAATCGACGCATCTTGCATCTCCGCGATCTGCTGCTCTTGGCGCTCCGCACGCTGTGTGTGTTGCTGTTCGGCCTCGCGATGGCCCGGCCTTATTTGCAGCTGAGCGGTGCGTCGCTCGATCCCAACCAGCCGGTGCATGCCATCGTCGCGCTCGACAATAGTCTGAGCATGAGCTATCAGCGGATCGATGGCACGCTACTCGACGAAGCCAAGCAACGCGCGCGCGAGTATCTCGAGCAATTGCCGACCGGCAGTCGTTACACGATTTTGCCGATGTGTGCGTTCGCCGGTGAGTTTGCGATCGAACCGTATCGCACCCGCGAGGATGCTCTCGAAGCGCTCGACGCGGTCGTGACCGTCGATCGCGCGGTGAGCATGCCGGCGGTGTTTGATCTAGTGCGAGATGCCGCCCAACGAGCACCCGATCTGCCGGCGAAACGCGTCGTGGCAATCGGCGATCAGCAGCAACACAACTGGCCGCAGACAGCCTTCGAGCGCGTCGCCGAGCAAGGTTTCGATGTTCAAGTGGTGCGTGTCTCGGCCGAACGACCCGACAACGCCTGGATCGCCGACTTTCGCGTGGTCGATGCCTTGGCCGACATCGAAACGGCCACCGTGTTCAACGCCGTGCTGGGCTTCGACGGTCCCGAACCACGTAGTAATGTGCAGGTGACATTGCAGATCGATGGCGCTCCGGTCGCCAGCCGAACCGTCGATCTCGAGCCGGGGCAGACGCGCGAAGTCTCGTTCTCGCATCGCTTGGAGCTGACGGTTGAGCCGGGCAAGGCCAACTACGTGACCGCCGAGGTGACGATCCCGCCCGATCGACTTTCGATTGACGATCGACGTTCGCTGGTGGTGCCGGTCGTCGCGGCGCTGCCGGTCGTGTTCGTCGATGAGCTGGGTGACACCGAGTCACCGGCCGCCTTGCAATATGGCGAGACCTATCGCTGGCGGCGCTTGCTGGCTCCGATCACGAGTCGTGGCGAATCGGGTCGGCAACTCATCGCGGTGCGGCATCTGCGGATCGACGAGGTGACGCGCGAGACCTTGAAGGACTCGCGGCTGGTCGTGATCGCGGGCGTCGAGTCGCCGGCGGAATCGGTTCCGGTGCTCCGCGAGTTTGTCGAACAAGGTGGCCAGCTTGTGATTGCCGCCGGTGGCAAGTTCGACGCCTCGGTCTGGAGCGAACAAGCGTGGCTCGATGGCAACGGCGTGCTCCCTTTGCCGTTGAAATCCGAGTATGTCGGCGTCACCCCCGACGAAGCCGGCGATCAATTGCAGCCGTTCTTTCTCGAAGCCGCCTCGCTCGTGCATGACTACTTTCAGATCGAGAATCTCTCGACCGACGAGCGGGCCGACCTCTTCCGCCAAGCGTTGTTCTTCAAGAGCGCCGTGGTCGATGCCGACGACCAACGCGCCGAGCAAGTCGTGATCGTCGAGCAAGAACGGCTCGCCAAGCAACGTGAAACAGTCAAACGCGCACGTGAACCAACCTCCGCGAAAGCGCCGCTCGTCGCCGAGAACGCGCCGCGCCGCGACTGGCTGCTGTGGACCGATCGTTCGAGCGACAACCAACAAGAAGCTCCGACGCCCGCCATCGCCGCCGCGAAACTGCGTCCGCGCGTGATTGCCAAGTACACGAACGATCTGCCGTATCTCGTCGAGCGCGACATCGGCCATGGTCACGTACTGTTCGTCGCGTCGGGCGTCGGCTCGGCTTGGAACACGCTGATGACCACGCACGCCGCGTTGCTCTTCGACCGCATTTTTCGCGCTCGGATCGAAGCGACCTTGCCCACTCGCAACTTCGGCGCCATCGAGCAGATTGTGTTACCCGTCGAGGCCCGCGAGCGGCAGCAACGCTTCACGCTCGTGCGTCCGGGCAAGGGTGACGAGCCGTTGTTTGTCGACGCGCTCGGAGGCGAAGCCTATGCCTTGCCGTTGCGACATCTCGAGAGTCGCGGCATTTACCGAGTCCGCGCTCAACGCCCGGGCGTCGCCGATGGCGATGACAAGCTGTGGGAACTCGCCCTGGCGGTGAATGGCCCGGCCGACGAGTCGCAGCTCAAGTCACTCACTCCTGCGGCGTTCGCCGAACGCGCCGGCGAGAGGCCCTTGCGCTGGATTGATCGGGGCGAATCGATCAGCCTCGCCGGAGCCGCGATCTACGGCCAAGATTGGTGGCGGTGGTTGATGTTGGCCGTGCTGGCCTGCTTGCTCGTCGAGTTGGTCGTGCTCGCCTGGACCCATCGAGCCACGGCCCGCGTGGCAGTCGGAGGTGCCGCATGAGTGCCACCCAACTGCTGGGCCGACTGCTCGGAGTGCGCGATCTGACCAGCGTCGAGCGGCTCGAACTCACCTTCGCCGCGCCTTGGGCTCAAGGATCGTCGTTCGCACTGCTGCTGGCCTGCGCGGCGCTCGTCGCCTTGGCTATGTTCTTTTATCTACGGGCACAACCGGTGCGCGGGCGAGGCGCACGCATCGTGTTGATCGCCGCGCGTGGGTTGCTGTTGTCGTTGCTGCTGCTGTTTCTCGCCGAACCGACGATCGTGGCGCATCTCACGACTCGGCCAAGACCGCTCGTGTGGCTGCTCTTTGATGGCACGGACAGCATGAACATCGCCGACGACTTGCCGGCTGCTGACCGAACCAAGCTGGCGCAGGTCGCCGATCTCCCCACGAACGACGCCACCACCGGCACACCGCCGCCGACCCGGCTCGAGTATCTCTCGGCGGTCGTCGAGCGTCGCCGCGACAACGTCATTGCCAAACTCGGCGAGAAGTTCCGCCTCAAGGCGTTTCAGTTCGATCGTCCCGACGCGGTCCGGGCGTTG
>JAEUIL010000147.1 GCA_016794255.1 Planctomycetaceae bacterium
GAAGCCGCGGCAACGTTGGCCGAGATTCGTGCCGTCGGAAGCGATGGCGTGCTGCTGCCAGGTGACTTGACCGATGAAGAGGCCGCCAACCGAGTCGTCGATCAATGTGCGGCGCAGTGGGGTCGACTCGACATTCTCGTCAACAATGCGGGTGCGCCGCTCGAAAGAACCACGATCGAAAATTGTCCCACCGAGGTGTGGCGGCGCGTGTTCGATGTGAACGTCACCAGTGCATTCTTCGTTTCTCGCCGAGCAATTCCGGCACTCCGGGCCAGCGGACGCGGCGCGATCGTGAACAACTTGTCGCTCTCGGTGCAAACCGGTGGCGGAGGCGGAGCGGGTCCCTATGCGGCGGCTAAGGGCGCGCTGGAGGTAATGACCCGCACGTTGGCGCGTGAACTGGCGCCGACAGTGCGCGTGAACGCGGTCATGCCCGGCGTGATCGCGACGCGGCATCACGAAGTCTTCAGCACGCCCGAGCACATGGAAGGCTACCGGAAGCAAACGCTCTTGCAACGCAACGGCGAGGCGGAAGAGGTCGCGGCCGTGATCGCGTTCTTGGCCAGTGACGCCGCCAGCTTTATGACCGGCACGGTGACCGACATCAACGGCGGGCGTTACCTGCGTTGAATGCTGCACCCGATCAGGAAGTCCGTTAGCGATCGGCAATCCGCTGCGGACCGTGCGACACCGGCACGATCACTTTCGACTCGACGGCTGGTTGTACGACCGACTCGGCGAGCACGATCACCTCGGGCCCCTGTCGAACGTCGAGCACGCGCGGACCGTCGGTCGCATCGAGGGTACCCTGCCGTTTGGCAAAATCTCGCAGCCGCTGCACGCGTTGCACCAAGGTTGGCTCACCGCTGAGCCGCGTATCCTCGGCCGACCCCCAACGAATGCAGGTCCCTTGCTTCGTGAATAGATCGTATTCTTCGCGCCCCTTGACCAACCGCGCTTCAATTGGCGATGGAGCGATTCGCAGCAGACCGAGCGATGCCCAATGGTCGAGCAGCACCGACGCGATCCGGGCCGCCCCCTGCACATGCACATCTTGCCATTGCGTGCCGACGGGACCTTCGGTCAACGTGTGAATGCCAGCCAAACGCGGATAGGGTTTCACATCCTCGGGCGAAAAGTCGCTGCTGGGCAACAGATACGCGTCGGCGTCGACGGCATAGAGACCGCCGGGCACCTCGACCATGCAGACCGGCCGACGATACACGAGCTCGACACGCACGCCGGACGAGTTGACTTTGACGACTCGTTCAACTTTCGCGACCCACGGATGTAACGAGAACGCTTTGTACAGTCGCTCGGCCAGATCGCTATCTAAGATCGACCACACCTGCTCGCTGTCGACCGTGGCCGTGCGAATCACCTCGGCGCGTAAATCACCGCGAATCCAACTTGGCGGCGCGGGAGTGAGCGCGATCTGGTCGGGTTCGACACGATAATGCGGCCCGGTGATGACATGGGGACGCACATGGCTCCACAAGCCATAGACGCCCGTGGCCAACAGTCCGATCGTCACGCCGACCCACACGCAATACGCAATCAACCGCCGCAACGACAGTTGCAACCACGTGCGCCAATGCGAACTGACCGGTTCTTCTTTCTTGGCCATGAACGTGTGCGAAGCTACCAATGGGGCGGAGCACAACCACTTCAGTGTACGAAAGCGCCGTCAGGACCATCGCACCCTAGACATCAATTCGACCAGCGATAGCAAGCCAGCCCAGTCGGGTCGATTCAAACCACACAGCTTTCCTAGGACGACCGATGAACACAACCGTCACGTTCAACCGTACGGCTCCAAAGGCTGACCGTTTCTCAATAGCGGTTGCAACGGACACCCGTCGCACTTGGGCGTCTTGCGGCAAAATTCGTCGCCCACCTGGGTTAGCATTTCATGAAATTGTGCGTACAAGGGAACATCTCGTTGGAGTGAACCTTGCAGATGATCCTGGATCGTTTCGTAGTCGGCCTCGAAATCAATCCACCCATGCCGGGCCAAAATGCGATGCGTTGCCAAGTTGACCACGAACACGGGCAACTCGGCGGCGTAGAGCACGATCGTGTCGGCAACTTCGGCACTGATGCCGTTCACGCCCATCAACTGCTCACGCAAGGCATGACGATCTTGACTCAAGAGCGACTCGACCGAGTCGTCGTGCTGCTTGTGCAGTAGCTTGAGCAGGTTCAGCAGACGTTTGGCTTTGGTCTGGCCGTGACCCGTGGGTTGAATTAGCTCGGCCAGTTCGTCGACTGCCAACGACCGCATCGCCCGTGGCTCGTCGATGCCCGACTCTCGCAAATTTGTCAACGCATTTTCTACGGCTGACCAGCTCGCATGCTGCAACAGGATCGCCCCGACCAATCGCTCCCACGCCGAAGCCGCGGCCACCATGCGTTGTTCGCCGTAAACTCGCCGCAAACGATCATAAACCTGCGAAAGCGTGGTACTCATAACGATCGCTAGCGTTGCCAAGAAGTTCGTCGAGCGCGTTGTGTCAAGATCGAATTATCCGTTTTCTCGCGCGCGTTTGAAACTCCCTTTGTACGACAATTCGTCGCTGCTTATAATGCGTCGGTGTCGTCGAGATCAGGCCGGGCTCGACGATGCACGTAATCCCCTTCTTACGTTACTCAACAGCACTGACATCAAAGGCACTCGCCCCGTGATATCCGTTCGACCCAAAGTCGCCGAGTTAGTGTTTCAGCTTTACGGCCGACCGCTGCATCCGGAATTGTTCCAGACTCACGCGCGGCGGATCGTGCGACGTGGTGAGAAAGTCGGCGGAACTTCGCAAGCCGCCGGGTATCAAGCCGTGGTCGAAATCACCAGCGCCGGCCATGTGGTCACGTGGCGATACGATGCTCTGACGTTGACCGAAGTTTGCACCGCGGCGCATCACCCGTTGCCGCAACGTCGGCGGTTGTTGTCGTACAAGTTGAAGGGTGAGCGTCACGACCGGCTCGAGTGTCGTGGCGGGATTCGGTATCAGATGAGCTTTCAGTTGGAACCGGTCGATCCCGAGGTGTTTTGGACGTTTCAGCAAGAGTTGGCCCGCGACGGTGAGCAGCAAGGAATGCTGTATCGCTTCGGTTCCAGCGGTCGCATGCAAGTCGGCGCGTTGAGCTATGTCAACGTCGAGGCTCGCCAACGCAGCTTGTTGATCCAGTCGTTTCATACGTTCCCCGACGATTACGCGATCGTGAAGAGCCAATCCCTGTTTGAATTGCCGTAGCGTGGGGTTCGACGTCGCCGGCATGAACGGCGGCGGCTGCCCCAGTACGGAATATCGTTCGCACACCAAATGGAGTTGGTGTCTTGTCCGGTTCGCCGCAGCAGATTGCCGTGTTTCTCCCGAACTGGATCGGCGATGTGGCGATGGCCACGCCGGTGCTCCGGGCCCTGCGTCGTCAATTTCCCCGGCCCACGCAGTTGATCGGCGTCATGCGCTCGTATGTGGTCGACGTTCTGGCCGGGACGCCGTGGCTGGACGAGGTGATCACGTATGCTCGCAATGACTGGCGGAGCAGCGTTTCGCTCGTGCGTCAGCTGCGCGGTAAGTCGCTCGATGTGGCGGTGTTGCTCACGAACTCGTTTCGCACCGCCGTGATCGCGTATCTCGCCGGAGCCAAGACCCGCGTGGGGTACGCTCGCAGTGGACGCTCGTGGGTGCTGAATCGTCGCCTCGTCGCGCCGCGCGTCTCTGGCAAGTTCGTCCCCGCACCGGTGCTCGACTATTACCTGGAGCTCGCTTACGCGCTCGGATGTCCCCCGGAGTCTGCGCAACTTGAACTAGGAACGCTGCCGGACGACGAACACCGCGCCGATGACGTGTGGCGACGGTTTCAACTTCCGCCCGATCGGTCGGTCGTGACCCTTAACAACGGCGGTGCGTTTGGAGCCGCCAAGCTCTGGCCCAACGAGCACTTTGCTACCTTGGCCCGACGCATCGCGGGTGAACTCGACAAGCACGTGCTCGTCGTGTGCGGCCCGAGCGAGCGTGAGTTAGCACGAGCCCTGGTCACCGCGGCGAATCACCCGCGTGTCGTTAGCATCGCCGAGGAACCACTCTCGATCGGGCTCACGAAAGCCTGCGTGAAACGTAGCCGGCTGATGGTCACCACCGACAGTGGGCCACGGCACTTTGCGGCAGCCTTCGATGTGCCGGTGATCACGCTGTTTGGGCCGACGCACATTGCCTGGAGCGAGAATCACTTCGCGCGCGCCGAGCATTTGCAGTTGCCGCTAGCCTGCTCTCCCTGTCAGCAACGAGTCTGTCCCCTCGGCCATCATCAATGCATGCGCGATCTTTCGCCCGATCGGGTCTTTGCGAGCGTGGCCCGGGAGCTGGCCGTGAATTCGATACCAACGTCGAACCAGAACAGGAGTGCGGCATGAGCGCTCCGGAACAACGCGAGTTGGTGCCGCTCGATGGCGGCGCGATCGTGGCAGCGGCCGAGTATGTCGAGCCGCTACGCGAGGCGGGCTTGGCCGAGTTTGCGGCGGTGATGAACACCACCCGCGGCAAACGTTTGCGTCAATTGCGTGATCGCGAGAACTGGCGGATCGAGTTCGACTCGGCCCATGCTGGCGTGCGCGGCGCGTATCTCAAGAAGCACCATGAACGCGATTGGATTGGTTGGTTAGCTCGAGGCGGCTGGCGACGCGGCGCCAGTCCCGGCCAGATTGAGGCCGAAAACGTGCATCGTTTGCAGTGCGACGGCATCGCGGCGATGCAACTTGTCGCCTATGGCGAACGCGTGCAGGCCGATGGGCTGCGCGAGTCGTTCGTGATCGTCGAGGAACTGGAAGGTTACGAGCAGCTCGATCAATTCCTGCGCCGCCGCTTCGAGCCGTTGGCGAAACAATCGTCCCGCGAGCGGCGTGACTTGCAAACGTTGCTCGCCGCGGTGGCGAACGTCGCACGCCGCTTTCACGCCTGCGGCTACAACCATCGCGATTTTTACTGCTGTCACTTTTTCATTCGCGAGAGTTCGCCGGGCGAGTTCGACGTGCGGCTCATCGATCTGCAACGAGTCGAGCAGCGCCGCTGGTTCCGCGCCCGGTGGATCGTCAAGGACCTCGCGCAGTTTGCGTATTCCACGCCACGTGAGCGCGTTTCTTGTACCGCTCAACTGCGACTCGCGAAGCATTATCTTGGTGTCGAACGGTTGCGGGCGGGCGAAAAGCGACTGATTCGTGCCGTCCTAGCCAAGCGCGACGCAATGATCCGTCGTTTGGGGGCTCATCCATGAGAATCGGACTCGTCATCGAACAACTCGATCCACGTCGCGGCGGAGTCGAGCAGTGGACGTGGCATTTCGCACAATGGTTGCTGCGCGAGCGGCATGAAGTGCATGTGGTCGCACGCGGTGTAGCGAACACCGTCGCACAGTCGGGCGTGATCGTACAGCGGATCGAGGCCAGCGACTCACGGACCGACTTTGCCGAACGGGCGGCACTCCAGCTACGGTTGCTCCAACTCGATGTGGTTCATGACACCGGTTGCGGTTGGTACAGCGATATCTTTCAACCGCACGGCGGCTCACGCGTGGCCAGCTTCGAGCAAAATCTATTTCTGACACCTCATTGGTTGCGCGGCATGAAACGCACCGCGGTCGGCTGGCTGCCCCGCTATCGCGAGTTCGACCGCCTCGCCGCGCGGCAGTACGACGATCCGCGCCGCATTTATCTCGCGATTTCACGCATGGTCGCCGCCGATTTGCAGCGCTACCACCACGTGCGTCCGGAACAGGTGCGCATTGTCTACAACGGCGTCGATTGCGAACGGTTTTCGCCCGCCCATCGAGTGCTGCATCGCGCCCGGGTGCGAGACGAACTCGGTGTCGCCGATGACGAGACGCTGTGCTTGATCGTGGCGCACAATTTTCGCCTGAAAGGCGTACCCACATTGATCCGAGCCACGGGGCATCTCGTGCAACAAGGTGCGCGTGTGCGGCTGGCGATTGTCGGCGGCCGCAAGTTCGGCGAGTACCGACGATTGGCGAAGCGCGTCGGTTGTGAATCGGCCGTCAGTTTCTTGGGTTCGCACGATGACCCCGTGCCGTTCTATGCCGCGGCCGACGTTTATGTGCAGCCCACGTTTTACGATCCGTGCAGTTTGGTCGTGCTCGAAGCTTTGGCCAGCGGCCTGCCGACGATCACCAGCCGTTTCAACGGTGCCGGCGAACTCATCACGCCGAATGTCGAGGGTTCGATTGTCGCTGATCCCGCCGACGATCGTGAGTTGGCCGAGCATTTGAGCCGCGTACTCGATGCGTCACGTCGAATGGAGATGGGCCAAGCCGCTCGTGAATTGGCGCTCGACCACACTTGGGAACGCAATTGTCGCGAAATCTTGAACCTGTATCGCGAAATAAGTCCGCTACGACAAGCGGCGTAACAGGCCGTTGCGACATCCGTAGCACGGGCATCTTGCCCGTGATTTGTGCCGAGTAGTCACGGGCAAGATGCCCGTGCTACGAAATCAACACGCTGCTAACTCACGAGCGTGACGTACTCACACTGCGGGCCATTCCCCACGCGACGCCCCAGGTGAGTGTCGTTCCCAGCACACCCACGAGCGAAGTGGCCAGCGCGCTGGTCATGAGCCACTCAGAGACTCCGCATAGCTGATAGTCAGTTAGCGGAGCGAGGTCGTTCGCCACCGCACGATCGGCGAACTGCATCTGAACCGCGACCGATTCCAGCCCATCTTCCAGTTCGCTAGCCAAGGGCGCGGCAAAGATCGCGATCGCCAGCGCGATCGTCAATCCAGCGGCAGTCACATAGCCGCGTGTCGTGGGCGTCGACTGGGTAAATGATCCACCGTAAATCAACTCGGGGCGAACACGCACGAGCCACGCAATTGCCAAGCCCGTGATCATCGCCTCGCCCAAGCCGACCACCGCATGAACCATGAGCATGAGAGCCGCCAAGCTCGAAAATTCAAACTCGCCGCCGCCAGCCATCTCGATGCTGAATGCAATTGCGGAGAGAGTCACGGCGAACCAACTGGCCACCGCCGCGGCGATCACCGTTCCGCGGGGACCGGCGAGTAGTCGTCGCAGTTGATCGAACAACACGTAGCCGCAGCCCGAGCCGATGAGCGCCATGTTCACCACGTTCGCGCCGAGCGCCGTCAGTCCGCCATCGCCGAACACCAGGCACTGCACCATCAACACCGCGGTCAGGGCTAACACGCCACCCCACGGACCGAGCAACACCGCCGCGAGCACGCCCCCCATCAAGTGTCCCGAGGCCGGCAAACCGATCAGCGGAAAATTGACCATCTGTCCGGCGAAGATTGCCGCAGCGGTGACACCCACCAGCGGCACGAGTCGATCGCCGACCGACATGTTGAGCCGCCGTAAGGCCAGTCCCACGCCCAGAATCGCGAGGAACGCCGCGCACAATGTCGCCCCGGGCGAGAGAAATCCATCGGGGATGTGCATCGCCCACAGCGGCAAGTTGAATCGCATCATGCGACCAATCTAGCCCCTGCCACGCGGCGGGAAAAGAGCGGAAAACTCTCGCGATCTCTACGAGCTGTGGTCAGCGACGATCGACGCTCACGCCCCCAGCGCCGACAGGCCGATCTGTTCGTGGGGGCGAATGTCGTACTTTTCGATCAGTCGATACAGACTGCGCCGGTTGACCCCCAACACACGCGCCGCCCGTGCTTTGTTTCCGCGTTCGCGTTGCAGCACTTCGACAATGTGACTCCGTTCGATCATTGCGAGCGTATCGCCATTGAGCGGGGTGCCCGCGGGTTGAGTGGCGGTCGGAGCATGATTGGCGGACGGGCTCGCGATTTGAGCCACCTCGCGCGGCAGGTCCGGAAGTCGCACGACGTTGCCGGTGGCCATGATCTTGGCGCGATCGATGGCATTGATCAACTGCCGAACATTGCCGGGCCACGAATAGCGCTCGATCGCTTGCAGCGCGAGTGGATCGATCGACCATCCTTGTCCAAGGAACTTGTCGACCAACTTCGGAATATCCTCGGTTCGATCGCGCAGCGGCGGCAGCGTGAGCGACATGACATTGATGCGGTAGAACAGGTCCTCACGAAATCGCCCGGCGGCAACCTCGGCGGCCATGTCGCGATTCGTCGCAGCGAGCAAGCGGACGTTCACTCGGCGTTCTTTCACCGAACCGATCCGCCGCATCGAGCCATCTTCGAGCACACGCAGCAGTTTGGCCTGCAACGAGCCGGGCATTTCGCCAATCTCGTCGATAAACAATGTGCCGCCGTCGGCAATCTCGAACAGGCCGGGCTTCGCGCTCACCGCACCGGTAAAAGAGCCCTTCTCATGCCCAAAGAGTTCGCTTTCCAGCAACGTCTCGGGCAGCGCCGCGCAGTTGATCACGACCAACGGCTTGTCGGCGCGTGGGCTGCGTCGATGCAATGCCCGGGCGACCAGTTCCTTGCCGGTGCCGCTTTCACCTTGAATGAGAATGGCTTTGTCGGTGGGGCCGGCGCGATCGATGAGATGAAACACCTCTTGCATCCGCGGCGCATTGCCAACCATTTCCGAATCGCTTCGCGTGCGTTGCAGAACCGCTTTGAGCTGCGAG
>JAEUIL010000171.1 GCA_016794255.1 Planctomycetaceae bacterium
TCGCCTCGTGGAAACGAGCCCGTTGCGTCGTGATGCAAGGGGGACAAGGCGAAGTGAAGCACTGGGCGTTTAACGATCCGCCGAAGCGTGAAGCACCGTGGCTCGACGCTCCGCCGCCGCCCGCCGAGTACCGCAAGCTCACCACGCGGATCGTCGACCTGCATCCGATGACGATTATTCAGAACGCCCGCACCAGTGGCGGCGGCGTGGTGACGAACGTGCCCCAGCAAGCGATCTCGGTGGGGCCGCACGAGACGTGGCAAGCCGAGAAGGTGTCGATCTGGCACGCCGGCAATCACGACAACCCGTTTGGTCAACGGCTAACGACGTACATGATCGCGAACAAGATCATCGACTCGGCGGTGCCGATGAGCTTGCTCGGCGACCATCCCCAGGTGCAATTCAATTTCTTCGTCCACGGCATTGGCACGTGCGACAGCGAGATGCACTAAAGGTGAGTGAATACAAAACATCACGCGGAGCGTGATGGATACTCTTGTTAGCTGAACAACTCACGCACCGGCTGACCGCCGTCGCTGATGGGGACCGGTCGATCGCCCGAGTAAAGATTCTCGTGCGGATTGATGCCCAGTGCACAATGCATAGTCGCGTGCAGGTCGGGAATCGAGACGGGCCGCTCGACAATCTTCATCCCCAATTCGTCGGTCAGGCCGATCGCTTGACCGCTCTTGAGCCCGCCGCCGGCCAAGACCATCGAATAGCTCTTGGAATGATGGCCGCGTCCGCCGCCGCCATCGAAACTGGCGGGCCGACCGAACTCGGTGGCTACCACGATCAACGTCTTGTCGAGCAATTTTTTCTCGGCCAAGTCGTCGACCATCGCCGACAACGCCATGTCGAGTTCTTGAATCAGTTTGTGCTGCTCAAGAATGCCGTCGTTGTGCACATCCCAGCCGGTGCCGTTGAGGAAGTTCAAATTGTGCGACACCTCGACGAACCGCACGCCGCGTTCGATCAAACGTCGGGTCAACAAACAACGCTGACCGAACTCGCCGCCGTAACTGTTGCGCAACGAGTCAGGCTCGCGATCGAGTTGAAACGCGTTCATGAACGTGGGGCCCGCCAGACGTTGCATCTCGGCGACGGTGGCGTCGTAGTCGGCGATCATGCGATCGGCCTTGGCGCGCTCGGCCGTGGTGGCGCGGAGCTTGGCGAGCATCTGATCGCGGCGCGATTGGCGGTCGGCCGTGATGTCGGTTGGGCGCGTGAGACCGTTCGGCCCGCTCTTGGTGTCGGTCAGATAGATGTAGCCGTAACGAGCGCCGAGAAAGCCCGGCCCGCGCGTCACGTTGGGATAACCGATCAACACGTACGCCGGCACTGAATCGCCCGCCGGTCCGCGTTGATGAGCGACGATCGAGCCGACCGAGGGATAGATCTCTGTGCCACCCGTCGGACGTCCGGTATGCACACGGTTCGTCGCCGCGGCGTGTTCATCGATCACTTCGTGATGGATCGAACGGATCGGAATGAACCGATCGAGCCGTGACGCGCAGCGGGGCAAATGCTCGCAAACCTGCACGCCCGGAATCGCGGTGTCGATCGGGTCGTAATACGACCCCGGCTTCTTCTCCTTGGGGTCGCCCTTCTGCTTGGGATCCCAGGTATCGAGATGGCCAGCGCCACCGCCCAGCCACACGAACACGCAGTGCTCAGCCTTGCCTTTGGGGAGCGGCGGGGCTTTGGCATCGGCTTCATTGGCTCGCAACGCTCCCGTCAGCGGCGACAAAGCACCGAGGGCACCGGCGGCAGCCGATTGAGCAAGAAACTGACGGCGGGAGAAATCGTGCATGGCGGGGTACTCGCAGGTCACATCGCGACGCCAATCGGGGCGTCCGTCGATCTTTCTACTATATCAGCGGCAGGGCTGGGTTAAAACCTTTAGCCGGGTCCCGAACTCCTTCAATCGCTGCTTCCATCGCACCCGCTCCTGGAATCAGACCACCGTTTTTTGACGGTTAACGACGACGGCCCCACGTTTTTCAGCAGCGGTCGCTCCACGCGTATTGCGAGCAACGCTAGCTAGAAGGTGGCCGAAAGTCCTTGAGGCTCCATAATGCTGATAGGTTTGAGCACATTGCTTCATGTGTCTCTCTGCACCAACGTAATCACGGGTGGAACGTAACTATGGCCCATGGATTTTCGCTGCTGCTGATCATGCTTTCCTGCGTCGCGGTTGTGGCTTCGAGTGATCGGGCAGCGGCCGAAGAGCCCGATCAGGTTCGAGCCACGGCGGCAGCTACGTTGCAAGCGGCACTGGACCATGCGAGCAAACACACTGATCCGATGCAAAAGGTAGCCGCGCTTTCGCAGGCGTTGGCAACCGCTCATCGGCAGGTGCCCCAAAACGTTCTGATCGCCGAGATGATCGACAAGCTCGGTCGGGCAGCAGGCGAGCCGCGCCTGGTGGCAGCCCAATGGCAAGCAGCTTGCGCCGAAGCGAACGAGCTGCTACGGTTCGAGGTCTTGGTCGAGTCACCCACGCCCGACGGGTTTCCACTGCCAACGCCAGTCGGTGAAATTCGGCTCCAACGGTATCCGGCGTATCGGTTGGCCAAAACCGAGATGACCTTTATCGAAGGTCGCGCCTTCTGGACATTGTTCAGTCATATCAAAGATCAGAAGATCGCGATGACGGCTCCGGTCGAGTTGACCTATCGGTCCGACGATGCAGCCAAGAAGACTTCGATGGCGTTCCTGTATCGCAATTTGCAGCAAGGCTCGGCGGGGAAGGATGGCAACGTCGACGTGATCGACATTCCGGCGCAGACAGTGTTGAGCATCGGCGTGCGCGGCGATGCGACCACCAGTCGCGTGGCCGACGCCAAGCGGCGCTTGGAGCATTGGCTCGGGCAACCGGGACAGGGATGGGAAGCCAACGGCCCGTTGCGTGTGTTTGCCTACAACAGTCCCTTTGTGTCCGACGCCAAGAAGTTTTCGGAAGTGCAGATTCCGCTGCAAAAGAAGGCTCGCTAAGCGGAGATAGATTCGATCTGCTGTCGTTGTCGATGTCACATCGATCGCATCTGTCGAGAACGGTCTTTCCCAAGCGGCGGCAATGCTCGACGTGTGCTGATGTCGTCCGCTACCGCGCGCATCGGACTCGCCAATCACGAGGCGATCGCCGCGCTCACCCCAAGGCCGTGCAAGCGATCATGCGTCACTTGGCGATCATCTCTTGCCGATGGATACTTACGTGCATCTGTTCCCAGGCCAAGAGGCGGACGCCGTGGCTCGGGTGGCCGATTTGATGCCCAAACTGGCCGAGCCCCTGGCGGCAACCGGCACGCATGGCCGAGTGTCGAGCGACGATCAAATTGGCACGCAGCAAGTGGCGCAGCAGTTGGGGCGCGATTCGGTGCGACGTGATGCGTCGGCGGGCGAGTCGATGAACGAGCGAAACGCGGCCGACGATCGCCGCAACTCGTTACGCATTGCCCCGTTAAACGAAGCAGGGCGACGTGGTGCGTCGCCCTGCGAAAGTGCCTCCTCTCAGACTCGAACTGAGAACCCTCTGATTAAGAGTCAGATGCTCTGACCAATTGAGCTAAGGAGGCTGATGCCCGAAAGTATAGCAGTCGCTTTAAGCGTTGTTAAGTCCCCTGTCGCTACTTTTAGCTTAGGCTTTGCACGCTTGCCGACGTTGGCTGGGGGTACACATCGGACCCAGTAATGGAGGTGCCGGTAGCGGGTTCGCGCACCAAATAGGTGCCGGAAGCCGGGGCCAATGCCGGTCACTATTCCCGTTCACCGCAAAGTACCGGGAACGGCGAGGGTTGCAGTAGTCACGCTCGCTCGACGACGCTCACTGGCGGAATCGTGCGAGCTCGATTTTCGCCCAAGCGCAGCCGACCGTGCGGCGCAATACCATGCGACTCAATTTTCTCAAACAAGTTATCGACTGATGCCGCGCTAGCACTCGGCCGGTTCTGCGGTCGGCGTAGACTTTTCCTCTAATGCTGGTCGCACTGGCGCGCCGATGCCAATCGTAGGGTCGCATAACCCGCATCTGTTGCGCGATCCCTACCAGACTCAGTTTCAACGTTCAAATTGCAGGGGGATCTGCGATGATTCGCCGGACCATGCTCGCGCTGGGCTGCCTTGTGGCCCTCGGCGCGTGCAGCTCGAATGCCGAGGCTCAACAAGCGTACGGACGCCAGTGGGGGCACAGCCATAACACCCAAGATTGGCAACGCTTCTACCACTACCCGTACGTTTACTATCCGCAGAACTTCTACTCGAACGAGTACTACAAGAGTTCAGAAAGCTTGTACTATCGTTACCCGCAAGAGATGCGGATTCCGGTGTACAACAAGCGCTGGCACAACGAGTATCCCGAAGAGCGTCGGTATCACTCGGGCCATCACTTCATTCTGGACACGTTCTAAGCTCTCGCCGAGTTTTCACGAGACTCCGTGTGCGAGCTTAAGCGGCGGCAACGGCACACGCTGGTGCGACATCGTCGACCAGCGCCGTTGCCACAGGGTGGTAGACGAGCGCTCGACCTGCACTCTCGCGCTTTACGTCTGACCGTCGTCGGCGGGGGGCAGCGTCTTCTGCCATTCGTCCCAATCTTGCGAGGCTTGCTGGGACATCGCCTTGCGATTGGCTCGGATCGGATAGTCCATCATCCGCGCCATTTGAGCGTCGAGATGCTTGCGCTCCGGGTACAGCTCACCCATCGCTTGGGCGGCGCGATCGAGTTGACCGAGCGATGTGTACGCGATCGCTTGACCGGCCACGCCAAAGGCGAAAAACTCCCTCTCGCTCTTGCCAAGGGCGATCAGCTGCTCGCACAACGCGAGCGCTTCGGTCTCGCGATGTTGCTGCAAGTATAAACGCACCAACTCTTGCCGAGCCCGGGGGACATAGTAACGATCGTGAGGAAAGTAGCTCTCGACACTCTTGAGCCACGCTTCGCGATTGACGAGTTGCAGTTGAGCAACCAGGAACTGATCGTTGGCTGTCTCGCTTTTGGGGATCACGGCCCGGGCATCGGCAAGCAAATTGCGCGGACGATTCACGACCGCCGCCAAAGCGCCGACCACCAGGGCAATGCCGACTGCTGCCAGCCACAGCCGCGTGCGCTGCCGACGTTCGCGAAACTGGATCGCCTGCGTCTGCATGACTTGCGTCAAGCGTTGCCGCGCATCGGTGAGCGCGGGCAACGTCTCGAAGCTGATCCCTTCCACGTGGCCGATCTCGTCCCACCAACCCTCTTCGACCCCGTCGACCTGCACCAAGCGCAGCTCGCGGAGCACCTCGCGCGGCGCGGCGTAACGATCGACCGGCTTCTTCGACATCAGCTTGTGAACGATTCGCGCGAGCGCCGGAGGCAGGTCGGGCCGTTCGCTCTCTAATCGCGGCGGCTCGGTTTTCAGGTGCTGCACGGCCACGGCGATGGCGCTGTCGCCCGAGAACGGCGGTCTGCCCGCGAGCATGTGCCAGCAGGTCACGCCAAACGAATAGAGATCGCTGCGTGGATCGACCGGTTTGCCCTCGACC
>JAEUIL010000177.1 GCA_016794255.1 Planctomycetaceae bacterium
CAACGCCATGCCCTGTCGATGTGCCGTCGCGCGACGAGCGGTTGTTCGAGCGTTGGTCATTTCGCACCTCCGCTGCTACGCGGTGGAATGGCAATTGTGCGATAGACTCGTTCTGACGCGTTCGCGATCGACCGCAGCGTCAGCTCAATAGCCCGTGGGTTATCACCACGCTCAAGCGTGTCCCAGGCGTCGTGCCAAGTCTGGCCATCAAAGTATCGAAAGCTCATCGTGCAACGCAGTTCGCCGACTTGCCGGTAACGCGGTGCCAGGATCGTCAGCACATCGGCCTTCTCGGTGAGGTGCGTGGCCGCATCGAACCACAACCAATTCGCGGTTTCGGCTAACTCGGGTTCCACCGCTGAAGTATCGATGTTGGCGTGAGACGAACGGCGCGGAATCACGCATTTCCCCAGCGGCAGATAGGCCAGAACACTCAACGTCCCATGGTTCAAGCCAGATGCTTGCTCCGTTCGCGTCATGGCCGGATCGAGACAGACCGCCAAGAACTGCTCGTTGCCCCACAGACCACAGTCGACGGGCAACTCATCGCTACGCGACTTCGTTGCCAACGGGACACTCGGGACGTTTGCCAGCGCCGCCGGCGATTCGATCTCCCAGGCGTTACCCGTTGAGCGTTCGCGGGGCATCGAAGCTTGGGTGACCATCGTTTCAAACCCGCGCAGGATCGCTCGGGCGTAACGATCTTGTTCGGCATCGACCTGCCCTGCATTGCGAAGAAGCGCGCCGCGGTGCATGCCGGCGTAAGCAATCACTAGGACCACACTCGTCAGCGTCAAGGCAATCAGCATTTCAAACAACGTGAATCCGCTGCGGCACATCATGGCATCCTCCGGCGACGATCGGCGCGAGCCGGGTCCTCGCTTTGCGTTTGCACAAGTTGTGCGATCGCGCAACGAACTTGGCCATCGCGGTTACTCGACTGATGCTCGACGATCACACGCATTTCCAACAGTTGCGGAATCGCTTGCCGCGCGGTTTCCACACTCCAGGTCCAACGACGATCGTCGGCAAAGGGTTGCGACGATTGATCCTCGAACTGACGTTTCGAGATCCGTTCCTTGAGAATCGCTTGGCAGCGCAGGTGAGCCTCGGTCTCGAGGCTCGCCTGCAGACCAGCCCGAACGCCACGCGCCTGCAAGGGTGCAATCGCCGCGATCGTGAGCCCTAGAATCACCAGGGCCAACATGATCTCAAGCAATGACAAACCCCGACGGGCGACACGATGGTGCGGCCGGCGAGTGGCATTCGGCAGGTAACGCGACGAACGATTCATCGGCGTGGCTTAGTTACGTTGATTGGTGACGTCGTCGCTGGTGTTCAAGTCGCCGTCGGGACCGGGCGAGACGATGTCGGCGCCATGGGCATTCATTTGGCCCGGAAAGGCGTAGTGAAACGCGTTGCCCCAGGCGTCGCGAGGGAGCGATTCGAGGTACGGCCCGCGCCAGCGGCTGGCTTGGTTGCCCGTCGGAGCTTGCACAAGCGCCGCGAGACCATCTTGCGTCGTAGGGTACTCACCGCCATGGTCCAAGGCGTAAAGCTTGAGCGATTGCTCGATTCCCTTGATGCTCAGGACCGTGGCATCGATGTTGGCTTGCTTTTGACGTCCGACTAGACGCGGTACCACCATGCTGGTAATCACGCCCAAAATGGCCAACACCAGCAGCACCTCGACCAGCGTAAAACCAGTCTTCTTGTTACGGCATTTCATAATCACGGGGTTCCTTAACTTGAAACTAGGAAATCGTTCCGGCCGAATCGAATGCCGGCAGTAGCAGGCCAATCACCATCAACAACACGATCATCGCAATGACTAACAGCAAGCTCGGCTCAATCAAACGCACCAATAAATCGATCCGCCGCTGAGTACGCCGGTCAATCGCATCGGCAAGGTCCACGAGCACATGCTCTAAGCGGTTGGACTGCTCGCCAACCGCGATCATCTCAAGCACGTCTGGTTGAAAGTGGCGACATTCGGACAAGGGTTTGGCCAGAGATCGGCCCGCCGAGATGCGTTGCGTTGCGGCCGCAATCGCCTCAGTGATTTCGGTCACCCCCGTGGCGTCCTTTGCAATCTTCAACGAGTTCAGAATCGGCACTCCGTTGCGGAGCAATGTGCCGAGCACTCGACAAAATCGCGCGACAGCCAAGTCACGAATCACGGGGCCAATGCCATAGAGTCGCAATCGATAACGGTCACACCATGCGACGGTGGCCGGTTGCCGAATCAAATACACCACCCCCGCGACCGCTGCGATCAACAGCGCCGCCAAACCCCAGGCTTGACCGCGCAATGCGTCGCTCGCGGCAATCAACGCTTGGGTGAGCCACGGCAGCTTGCCCTCTTGGGCAAGGCGGTCAAAAATCGGTGCAAAATTCGGCACAAAGAACACGAGCATGCCGAGTACGACGATCACGCCCGTGACGACGAGGAACCCCGGATACGCGACCGCCCCTTGAATGCGCGAGGCGAGCTCATCTTGTTGTTCGACAAATCCCGCGACGCGTTGTAGAGCGTCTTCGAGAAAGCCCCCCTCTTCGCCCGCGCGAATGATGCTCACGACCAATTCACGAAACACCGTTGGATGTTGGGCCATGGCGTCGGCCAACGACGAACCGTCGCGGACCGCCGTCAGCAATTGCGGCATGACGCGCCGCAACTCGGGATGCGAATCTTGCTGGGCCAGAATCTCCAGACACCGCGCCAAGGGCACGCCTGCTCGCAAGAGGTCCGCCAATTGACGATAGACGGCCGAGAGAACGCGGGCCGATACCCGACGTCGTCGGTGGGCCTTGACCGGTTCGCTCTCCAATTCGATCGGGAATAAACTGCGCGCCGCCAACGCGACCGTAGCGTCGTGCTCGGAATTTGCGGTGAGCGTACCCGTGGTCGATTGACCGTTGAGCTGTCGAGCTTTGTAGCGGAAAGTGGGCATGATGAACAAACTTGAGATTCGATTGAGTTAGTGACCTCGCCAGCTGAGATGGCTAGTCATCTTGTTCGCCGACAACACGGAGCACTTCGTCAACGGTCGTTTCGCCTTGTCGCACCAATTGCCAACCTGAGTCACGCAGAGATCGAAGACCTTGTTGCCGGGCCATACTGCGGATCGCCGACGAGCTGGCACTTTGCAAACAGAGCCGTCGCACGCCCTCTTCCGACTGAAGTAGTTCAAAAATGGCGGCTCGGCCCGAAAAACCAACGCCGTGGCACTCGCGACATCCCACCGCTCCGTACACCGTCTCAGTCGCGTTTCCGAAGTCGGCGGGCAGCGTCGTGGGATCGACAGTCACCGGTGTCTTGCAATGTCGGCACAGGCGACGGACCAGCCGTTGAGCTAAGACTCCCTGCACGGTGCTCGCCACCAAATAGGGTTCGACACCCATGTCAATCAATCGTGTGAACGCACTCGGCGCGTCGTTCGTGTGCAACGTGCTCAGCACCAAGTGACCGGTGAGTGCGGCTTGAATCGCACTCTGAGCGGTCTCGGCATCACGAATTTCGCCGATCAGAATCACGTCGGGATCATGCCGTAGAATGCTGCGTAAGCCGGCCGCGAACGTCATACCGATCTTGGTGTGCGTTTGAATCTGGCAAATGCCGTCGAGGTGATACTCCACCGGATCTTCGATCGTGATG
>JAEUIL010000190.1 GCA_016794255.1 Planctomycetaceae bacterium
GCAACTTGGTTTCGTAGAGCAACTCGGGCAGTTCGCCCTGAGTGACGAACCGCGGGGGAACGAGCGGCCGGTGCTCGTTCGTGGCACGATCGACGAGCAATTCGAGCAACCGTCTCCCGGCTGCGGCACCAGGCGTGACGACGATCACCTCGCCCAGATCGAGCGACGCCGCTTGGCCGAAGAGCGATAGCAACTCGTCGACCGCCGCCGCCAGCAGCGGTCGATCCCAGCCCAAAAAACGACGAGCAATTGGCATCCGTTCCCCCTTAACACTCGAAAAGCATTCACGCGGCCGAGCGTGAACCTTGATTGTAAACCGCTGACCCTACGGGAAGGAAGCGGGGGAACATGCCTCAAGCACGTAGTGAGTGCCGAGTTCCGCGGTCGACTTGAACCGTGCGGAAATCGTAGACTGGTCCCGTTGCAAGGTGTCCGTCATCTGAGATCGCCGGGGATGCGTGTTCGTGCTGCCGATTGTCTATCAGGACTCGCGAGTGCTGGTGCTCGACAAGCCGTCGGGGCTGTTGGCCGTGCCAGGGCGAGGTACCGAGTTGCAAGACTGCTTAAGCTCACGCGTGCAGGCCGAGTTTGCCGCGGCGCTAGTGATCCATCGCTTGGATCGCGATACCTCGGGCCTGATGCTGATGGCGCTCGATCTCGACGCTCAACGCGCGATCAGCCGGCAATTCGAGCTACGCACGGTGAGCAAGCGTTACATTGCCGTGGTGAACGGCGAGCCGGCCGACGACTCGGGCGTGATCGAACTGCCGATGCGAAAGGACTTTGACCATCCGCCACGACACATGATTGACCCCGTTCAGGGCCGCTCGGCCGAGACGCATTGGCGCGTGGTGCAGCGATCTGGGGATCGCACGCGATTGGAAATCGAGCCGCGAACCGGCCGATCGCATCAAATCCGCCTGCATTTGGCCACGATCGGACTGCCGATCTTGGGCGACAATCTGTACGCAGACGAGACGGCCCGGGCCATGTCGCCCAGGCTGCTGTTGCACGCCGAACAACTGGCCATCGACCATCCCGACGACGGGCGGCGGGTATCTTGGCGGGTTCCGTGTCCGTTTTGAGGGCAATCTGCTCGTTTCGCTCGGGATTCAGCTGCCACTTGGCAAGCTGCACGGGGACCGGTCACCTCGACGGCTTGCCTCGTGCGTTTCAGCAGCCCCCAGTGACCCATCATGATTGCCGGAATTCCCGCCCACCAACGACCCGACGACCAACGGATCGTGATTACCGGCATCGGTTTGACCGCTCCGAACGGCAACTCGCTGGCCGAGTACCGAGCCGCGTTGCTCGCCGGTCGCAGCGGGGTGAGCCCCTACGAGATTCGCTACGTCGGTCCCACGGTCGCCGGGATCTGCAATTTCGACGAGTTTCGCTATCAGAAAAAGAAAGACGTTCGCCGCGGGACACGGGCCGGCAGCGTGGGTATTTACTGTGCAAATGAAGCCGTGCGCGACGCGGGGCTCGACTGGCCGAATATCGACAAAGATCGGGTCGGCATTTACGTCGGCATCACCGAGCACGGCAACGTCGAGACCGAGAACGAGGTGTACGAACTGAAGGGGTTCGACTACGACGTCAAATTCTGGTCGCATCACCACAATCCGCGGACCGTGGCGAACAACCCGGCCGGCGAGATCTCGTTGAATATGGGCATCGTCGGGCCGCACTACACGATCGGCGCGGCCTGTGCCGCCGGGAACGCGGGCTTTATCCAAGGGGCTCAGATGCTGCGGCTCGGCGAGGTCGACTACGCCATTGCCGGCGGCGTCTCGGAAAGCGTGCGGACATTCGGCATCTTTGCAGGATTCAAGAGCCAAGGCGCGCTCGCGTCACATGCGGACCCCACGAAGGCGTCGCGACCGTTCGATACCGCGCGCAACGGCATCGTCGTGGCCGAAGGCGGATGTCTCACGGTGCTGCAACGTCTGAGCGATGCCAAGGCCCGGGGTGCGAAGATCTACGGCGAGATTGTCGGCTATGCCATGAACAGCGACGCGACCGACTTCGTGCTGCCAAACCCCACGCGTCAGGCCGAGTGTGTGCGGAAGGCGTTGAAATATGCGGCGATCGAGGCGAGCGATGTCGATATCGTCAGCACGCACGCCACCGGCACCACCAGCGGCGACGAACACGAGTGCCAGGCACTTCGCGAGGTGTTTGGGAATTGCACCGAAACGCGGATCAACAACACCAAGAGTTTTATCGGTCACGCGATGGGAGCGGCGGGAGCACTGGAGCTCGCCGGCAACTTGCCCAGTTTCGACGACGGTATCTGCCACGCCACGATCAACGTCGACGAGCTCGACCCGAAGTGCGAGTTGCCCGGATTGGTGATCAACCAGCCGCAAGAGGGACGCCGAGTTAAGACGATCTTGAATAATTCGTTCGGCATGCTCGGGATCAATTCGGTGCTGATCGTGCAACGGTTCGGATAGACTTGGCTTCGTGTGCCGCTCAAAAACGGCTATCTGCCGTGCTCGTCAATGGTTAGGCGCGGAAGACCGGTGCCCGGCGAATATTCTGGTCGAGCCGGTTGAAAAGCACCCCCCACAACCTCTAAACTCAAGGTTTCGATCAAAGGACGAACTGACACGGTTGACGTGTTTGGCTATTGAGGAGTGTTTGCGGCATGACGACGGCCGAGATCCGCGAAGAGATCATCGACATTCTGGAGAATATCGCACCGGACGAGGACCTTGGCGGTCTCAAGGACGATGTTTCCTTTCGTGAGCAACTCTCGCTCGACAGCATGGACTTTCTCGACATCGTCATGGAGTTGCGGAAACGGTGGCGCGTGCAGGTGCCCGAGGAGGATTATCAAAACCTCCGCTCGATGACCAGCACCGTGACCTATCTCGAGCCCAAGATGCGCGATCTGAAGCGGGCCTAAGTCGTGGCGTCGCCGCGGGGCGCTGGCCACGCGCACATGTGGAACCGAATGGACGAGATTTCTTGCAGCCATGTATGACACGATCATCATCGGCGGCGGGCTCTCGGGTTTGGCGGCAGGTATTCGCCTGGCGATGTACGATCGTCGAGTGTGCATTCTCGAACGGCACACCACGATTGGCGGGCTGAACTCTTATTACTGGCTCGGCGGTCGGCTGTACGACGTCGGCCTGCACGCAGTCACGAACTACCGGCCCAAGGGGACCAAACGCGGTCCGTTGGCGCGCGTGCTGCGGCAGTTGCGGATCAGCTGGGACGAACTGCATCTCTCCGAGCAACTCGGCTCGCTCGTTTCGTTCCCGGGCGTTCAGCTCGAATTCTCCAACGATCTGGCGCTGCTTGAGAGTCAGGTGGCGAGTAAGTTTCCGCGGCAGATCGACGGCTTTCGCCGGATGGTCGCCTCGCTCAAAGATTACGAGGAACTGGATTTGACCTCGTCGGGTCCATCGGCCCGCGAGATGTTGGCCAGCTACCTGGATGATCCGCTGCTCGTGGACATGCTGCTCTGCCCGCTGCTGTATTACGGTAGTGCGCGCGAGCGGGACATGGATTGGTGCCAGTTCCAGATCATGTTTCGCAGCATTTATTGCGACGGCCTGTCGCGTCCCGCCGAGGGAATCAAGATCATCCTCAAGACGCTCACGCGGAAGTACAAATCGCTGGGGGGCGAGTTGCGGCTGCGGTCGGGCGTGCAACGATTGATCACGGCGGGCGATCGTGTCACAGGCGTGGTACTCGAAGATGGCACGGTGCTGGAGGCGTCGCAGGTGATGTCGAGCGCCGGTTGGTTCGAGACGGCCCAGATGTGCGATCCCCCGTTGCCATGCAAGACCGACGAGGCCGGGCAGTTAACCTTCGTCGAGTCGATCACGATGCTCGATCGCCAGCCGCGTGACTTTGATTTCCACAAGACGATCGTGTTCTACAACGATAGTGATCGTTTCGACTGGAAAAAGCCAGACGGCTTGGTCGATCTGCGCAGCGGCGGCATCTCGGCCCCGAACAACTTTGCCTACGACGAGCCGCTGGCCGAAGGGGCGGTGCGAGTCACATCGCTGGCAAACTTTGATCGCTGGCGCGAACTGCCCGTGGACGAGTATCGACGGCAGAAGCAGATTTGCTACGAGGCGATGGTCGCGGCCGCGGTGCGGCATGTGCCGAACTTCCGTCCCTATGCCAAGGCGACGGATGTCTTCACACCCACGACGATCCGCCGATTTACGAGCCACGCCAATGGGGCGGTCTACGGATCGCCGCAAAAACGGTACGATGGTCGGACTCCGCTCAAGAACCTGTTCCTGTGCGGCAGCGACCAGGGGTTCGTCGGCATCATTGGCGCGATGGTCAGCGGTCTGAGTATGGCCAACGCCCATTGCCTGAGCGAACTTGCGAAGACGGACGTGCAACCGGTTGTGCCGAGCTAACGAAGGAGTGTTTGGTGTTTGGTGTTTTGCCAACTCGCTACGTCCACTGGGATCACCGCCACAAAACTCAACCTCATCGCTGCTCACTCTAAACACCAAACACTAAACACCAAACACCTCCTCCCCCATGTCCAAAGACTTTCTCGCTGGTTGCCGCGACCAATACGATGTCGTCATCATCGGCAGCGGGTTGGCTGGCTTGACCGCGGCCAACACGCTGGCCAAGGCCGGCCACAGCGTGCTGTTGCTCGAGCATCACTATCAGCTGGGCGGCATGGCGACCTGGTTCAAACGCCAGAACGGCCACATCTTCGACATCTCGCTGCATGGCTTTCCCATCGGCATGATCAAGAGCTGCCGTCGCTACTGGACCGACGAGATTGCCGAATCGATCGTGCAGTTGCGGAACATTCGGTTCGACAATCCGATGTTCTCGCTCACCACGACCTTCAATCGCGATGATTTCACGCGGTTGCTGATCGAAAAGTTTCAAGTGCCGGGCGAGCGCGTGACCGCGTTCTTCGACGCCGCCCGGGGGATGAATTTCTACGACGATCAGCAGATGTCGACCGGGCAGTTGTTCGAGAAGTTTTTTCCCGGTCGGGAAGATGTAATTCGGCTGTTGATGGAGCCGATCACGTATGCCAACGGCTCGACGCTCGAAGATCCTGCGATCAGCTACGGCATTGTCTTCTCCAACTTCATGAGCAAAGGGGTGTTCACGTTCGAGGGTGGAACCGATCGGCTCGTAACGTTGATGAAAGCCGAAATGCTCAAGAATGGCGTCGACTTGCGGATCCGCTCCGAGGTGCAAAAGATTCACACCGAGCGTGGCAAAGTGACCGGCGTGACCGTCAACGGCCGGCGGATCGGCGCTCGGGCGGTGATTTCCAACGCCAATCTGAAGAGCACGATCTTCAATCTCGTGGGGGCCGAGGCGTTTGACAAGACGTTTGTCGAACAGGCGCAAACCGTCCGGCTTAACAACAGCAGCACGCAGGTCTACATCGCACTCAAGCCGGGCGAGATAATCGACGAAAGCTGTGGCGACTTGCTGTTTTGCTCGACGGCACCGGTGTTTCGCACCGACTTGCTGCTCAATCGCGACATCACCAGTCGCACCTACTCGTTCTATTATCCGCGCACCCGACCGGGCAGCGACCGTTGCTTGGTCGTCTCGAGCACCAATGCTAACTACTCCGATTGGGCGAACTTATCTGAACCGGAATACGAGGCGAGCAAGCAAGACTTGATCGAGACGACCATCGCTGCGTTGGAGAAGTACGTGCCCGATGTGCGGATCAAGATCGATCACGTCGAAGCGTCGACGCCGAAGACGTTTGAACACTACACGCGGCATCTCTACGGCGCGAGTTTTGGCACCAAGTTCGAAGGCCTCGGCGTGAGTCGCGCGTTGCCGGAGCAGATCAAGGGTTTGTATCACGCGGGCAGCGTGGGGATCATCATGTCGGGCTGGCTCGGTGCGGTCAACTATGGTGTGATCGTGGCGAACGATGTCGATTCGCTGCTACTCAAGTCGTCGGGCAGCGCTCCGGCAGTCGAGGCGGTGGCGTCATGAGTCGCGCTCAAATCGAAGCCGCCATTCCGCACCGCGAGCCATTTTTATTGCTCGACGAGATTGTCGCCTGGGAACCCGAGCGGATCGTGTGTCGCAAGACATTCGCGCCGAGCGAGGCGTTTTATCAGGGGCACTACCCGCAGTTTCCGATCACGCCCGGCGTGTTGCTTTGCGAAGCGGGCATGCAGGCCGGTGCGGTGTTGCTGTCGAAGATTGTCGAACCGGGCAAAGAGGGTGTGCCCGTTGCCACTCGCATCAACGACGTGCGCTTCAAACGAATGGTGCGCCCCGGCGAAACGATCGAGATCGAAGTCAATCTCGTCGAACGACTCGCCGACGCGTTCTTTCTCAAAGCCAAGATCACCTGCGGCGGTCAGATTGCCGCGCGGTTCGAGTTCGCCGTCACGCAGGCGCCGCTGCTCCAGTGAGCAAGATTTTACGTGCCGTCCGCTGAATCGGGGGCAATGCCGTGGCTTGCACTCGTCATCACGGCGTGATCGAGCGACGTGCAATTGCCACCGGCCGCTTTTGCTCGAACGATGGCGCTGAGCGCGCGATTCACGAGTGACACGGCGTCGTCCTGGTCATTCGCCTCGGCCACTCCGATGCTCACCGTGATCGACAGATTGCCCGCAGGCGTATCGACGGTGCGCTGGCTGATCTCTTGCCGCATGCGCTCAGCGGTTTGGATCGCAGCGGCGATCGAGGTGGCGGGCAACATGATGAGAAACTCGTCCGCTTGATAGCGAGTCAAGCTGTCCATGGCTCGTACCGAAGCGGCGAGGAACTGACTCACGGCCCGGAGTACCCCATCGCCCATATCGTCACCCAGCGAACGATTGATCGCGCTGAACGCATCGATATTCAACGCGATCAACGACAGCGGTGTACCAACGCGCCGTTGTTCGTCGAGTCGCCGGCGCAGATCCTCGGCAAACACGCGACGTCGTGGAAGACCGGTCACGGCATCCAGCAGCGCATCCAGGGGCAGTTCATCCGCCGTCACGTCGCAACTCAACCACTCGCGCGTCGTTTGCGATGGGTCAGCGGCGCTACGATTTGGTTCTGCCACACGCCAGGCTCTGGCGATGGGTTTTACGCGCGTGCCCTCGTGCCACCACGCTTGATTGCGGCCCGCGGCTTTGGCGGCATACAGTGCCTCATCGGCACGGCGGAGTAGCGACTCGGTCGTGTCATTCGCCAGGGCCGGTGTCAAGCCGCTGCTCACGGTCAATTGCACCGCACGCCCATCGACTGCAAACGAAGCATTCTCCACAGCGAGGCGAAGTTGCTCGGCAATTCGTTGCGAGTTGGTGAGCGTCTCACCCGGCAGAATCAGCGCGAACTCTTCGCCACCGTAGCGGCAGACGAGATTCGTCTCGGGGACGCAATCGTACAACACCCGCGCGACACCGCGGAGAACGTCGTCACCCGCTTGGTGACCGTACGTGTCGTTAAACGCTTTGAAGTGATCCACGTCGACGAGCATCAATGACGTGGGTTGGTTGTGATGCAAAGCGTTGAGCAGCTGTGCCTGGAGCTCGTCGTCGAATGCGCGACGATTGCGCAGGCCTGTCAGGGCATCGGTTCGCGCATCCACGGCATGCGATTCGATCTCACAGGCTTGCTGCGCCAATTGATACTCTGTCGCCTGAAGTTCGGCGAACAGCTCACGGTTCACGTCACCCATGCGGGTCAGTAGTTGGCTGAGCGTCGTCTGCTCCTCCTCGTGCTCCGCCGCGTCGTACAGCGCGAGCTCGCATTGAATGCTGGCGAGCTCATCGGCCAGTTGACCGGCCCGAGTTGTGCGCGAGTTACCAGCTACCGCAGGGCGGCGGTTGTGTTTTGATTCTTGAATGGTTCCTGTTCGTCGTCGGTTAGCATTCGCGTTTCTCCCCCAGAGCCAGCGACCGGCGCAGAGCCCCGCCACGAACTGCAGCGCCGCGAGGCTCAGCAAAGCGGCGATTCCGGCGGTGTCTCCCGCGAGAAGATGGAGCATGGCGAATCGTCGAACGAACTGCGGCAAGCGCCCCGTCGCAACCGTTCGGCCGGGTCGCGCTTGTCGTCCCCCAACCCTACGTCAGCCGGGTTGGACCCGTGTGTTTCACCAGCGATGCCACGCTGCTTCTGGGCGTGGACCTAGGTGCGATTGTGGCGGTTATGCCACGCTTGAGACGGCTGGGCGCGAAGGTTGCGGCAGGTCGCCCTAGAACCGATCAATACTCCCGCATACAATCGGACCCAGTTCACAGTAAGTTTTCACCGGTCACGGGAGTCGCAGCCCATGTGGCGAATCGGCGGTAACGTCACGCAGCGAGCCGAAGGGGTCGCGCGTCGGAGTTTTTTGCAAGTCGGTTCGTTGGGCGTGGGCGGGGCGACACTGGCCGACCTCGCGCGACTCCAAGCGGCGACATCGGGCAATCAGACGTCGACCACTCGCGGCAAGAATGTGATCCTGTTCTGGCTCAGCGGCGGGCCGGGACACATGGAGACCTATGATCCCAAGCCGGACGCGGTTGATCAGTATCGGGGACCCTTCGGCGCGATCAACACCGCGCTGCCCGGCGTGCAGTTTGGCGAGCTTTGTCCGCAGCAGGCCAAGCTGGCGCAGCAGTTGGCCGTTCTGCGTACCGTATCGCACGGCTCGGGCGATCATACGAAGAGCAATCACTGGATGCTCACCGGCTTCGAGGGGCCCGCGTTCAATGCGCCCGATTTCAAACTGCAGCGCCGACCGTCCATGGGCTCGGCGGTGGCTCGCTTGCGTGGTCCCAATCGACCGGGCATGCCTCCGTACGTGGCCGTGCCTCATTTGCGCGGCGGCACCGATAACTTCTTTCATTACGCGACGTACTTGGGTCCCGGCGTCAATCCGTTGAGTGTCGAATCGGATCCGAACACGCCCGAGTTCAAAGTCAAAGACCTCTCGCTGTTCGCCGACCTCACGCTCGAGCGGCTCGAAGATCGCCGGTTGCTGCGAACGACGCTCGGCGATCTCGGTCGGCAGGTCGACGCCCTCGGCGGGAGTGTCGATCCGCACTATCAGCGAGCGTTTTCGCTGCTTTCCAGCCGCGAAGTCTCCACCGCCTTTGACATCAGCGCCGAACAACCGGCGCTCCGCGATCGCTATGGACGACATACCTTCGGTCAAAGTGCGTTGCTCGCACGACGCTTGACCGAGGCGGGCGTGACGTTCGTCACGGTCAACTGTGTCCCCTGGGATCATCACGGTTCGCCCGGGCAGTATCGGACCGAAGAAGGAGCGAAGCTGCTGATTCCGCCGTTGGATCAGGCCGTCGCGGCGCTCGTTAATGATTTGATCGAACGTGGTCTGTACGACGATACGCTCGTGGTCGTGATGGGCGAGTTTGGACGCACCCCGAAGATGAACGCCAATGCCGGCCGCGATCATTGGGGCCACACCTTCAGCGTGGTGATGGGTTGCGGCAGTCTGCGGATGGGGCAAACGATCGGCCGGAGCGATGATCGCGGCGAATATGTCTCGGACCGACTGCTCACGCCGCAGGATGTCACCGCGACGATCTTCAAGCACCTGGGGATCGACGCGCCGCAGGTCGTGTTTCGCGATGCCCAACTCCGTCCGTCGCCGCTCGTCGAGTCCGGCGCGCCGATTCGCGAGCTGTTTGGCTAGTTTTCGTCAACGTTCGACTCAGAGCGAGCTGAGATGCGGCTGATCGGTGGCCAAGTGCTGCTCGACATAGTCACGCACTGAGTCTTCGAGCGAACGAAACTTCACCGGGCAACCAGCCTGTTGCAGCTTGTCCATGCGCGACTCGGTGAAGTTCTGATACTTACCGCGCAGTGCCTCGGGCATGTCGATGAACTCGATACGCGGCGGCAATTTCATGGCGGCGAAGACCGCCGAGACGAGATCGATCCACGAACGTGCGCGGCCGGTGCCGAGATTGAAGATGCCCGCCACGCGACTTTCGAGCAGCCAAGCGATCACATCGACGCAGTCTTTGACATAGACAAAGTCACGCATCTGGCCGCCATCGGGAAACTGCGGCGCGGTTGATTTGAACAGACGTACCGTGCCCCCCGCGCGGATCTGATGGAATGACTTGAACACCACGCTCGCCATGTCTTCTTTGTGATACTCGTTCGGCCCGAAGACGTTAAAGAACTTCAGCCCCACGATCC
>JAEUIL010000194.1 GCA_016794255.1 Planctomycetaceae bacterium
CGATCGTGGCGTTTGATGAATTCACGAGCGTCGTGGACCGCAACGTTGCGCGGATTGGGTCAGCCGCCATCGCCAAAGCGATTCGCGCGGGCCACATTCCCACGCGGTTCGTCGCCGTGACCTGTCATTACGACGTGGCCGAGTGGCTTGAGCCCGACTGGATTGTCGACATGGCCACGCAATCGAGTGATCGGAGGTTGCTTCGGCGACCGGAAATCCATCTCGAAGTCGTTCGTTGCCGCAGTCTTGCTTGGAAGCTCTTTGCGCGTCATCACTATTTGAGCGGCAATCTGAACCCGTCGGCCCGTTGTTACCTAGCATTGTGGAATGGTGAACCCGTGTCGTTCTGTGCGATGTTGCCGTTGATCGGAGCCAAACAGCATTGGCGGATCAGCCGGATTGTCACACTACCGGACTATCAAGGCATTGGCATCGGCATGCGCGTCGCCGAGGCGGTGGCGAACGTGCATCGCGCCGCGGGACAGCGTGTCAACATCACCGCCAGTCACCCGGCCGTGATCGCCCATTGTCAACGTTCACACGACTGGCGACTGGTGCGAGTCATGACGAACGGCTCGCGACGGTCCGAGCGTTTCGTCAAGGGTTATCGCGGCTCGACAGGTCGGGCTGTGGCGTCGTTTGAGTATCGCGACCCGGGCCAAGGACAAGGTGTGTAATGGGTCGCAAGCCACTGCTGGACGACATCAAACGGGCACAAGTGTGCGCCATTCTCGCCACCGGCGGCACGCGCAGTGTGGCCGCGAATTACGTCGGCTGCACGGCCGAGACGATTCGTCGCACCGCCGAGCGCGATCCGGAGTTCCGCGAAGCGCTGAACCGAGCTGAGTCGCAACACGAGATTCAATATCTGCAAAGGATCCAAGAAGCAACGAAGAAAGACACGCACTGGCGGGCCGCGGCTTGGGTGCTCGAACGGACTTACCCCGATCGCTATGCCACGCGCAAACCGCGCGTGCTCACGATCGCCGAGTTGACCGAGACTCTCGATCGCTTTGCGGAACTCGTAGCCGAGCATGTGCCGGACCTCGCAGCGCGGCAGAAGTTGCTCGAATCGCTGACAGCGCTAAGCACGGTTTTCAAGACTGAATCGTCGATGTCCGTGGCTCCGGCCGCGGCGACAAAACCCGACTCGGCGGGAGGTTAGCCATGGCGCGTCGTCGTGCGATTTCGACCGAGCCCTTTCGCGAAGTGCGCCGCGCCCCGCAAACGCTCACCACGATCATCGAGCGTTTGAGCCGCGCGCTGCGCCGCCAGTTTCGCCGCGCGATGTTCCGCAATCCAGACGAGAATGCGCAGCCGCTGCTGCAATGGGCGCGGCAGTTCTTGCCGCACTACGTCAAGCGTCCGCCGTCGCTGATGCATCGCTGGCTCGAATCGCAGTTCGACACCATGGTCGCACGACGCGGCACGAAGCTGAACGTCATCGGTCCGCGCGGCGCGGCCAAGTCGACACTCGGGGCGCTCGCGTGGCCCTTGCGATTGGCGGTCGAAGGACGCGAGCCGTATATCTGGATCGTCTCGGACACCATGGATCAGGCTCACGCTCACCTGGAAAACATCAAAGCCGAATTGACTCGCAATTCCGAACTGGCCGCGGCCTATCCCGAGTCCGTCGGTCGCGGGCCGGTCTGGCGTGAGAATTCGCTCAAGCTCGCCAACGGCGTCGCGATCGAAGCTTTTGGCTCGGGTCAGCGGATTCGCGGTCGCAAACATGGTTCGTTTCGTCCGTCGCTGATTATCTGTGACGATTTGCAGAACGACCAACATTGCGAGTCGGCCACGCTGCGCGATCACTCGCGACGTTGGTTTCATGGCATGTTGCTCAAGGCGGGCAACAAAGAGACGAACGTTGTCAATCTCGCGACCGCACTCCACAGCGATGCACTCGGCCTGGAACTGAATCGCACGCCCGGCTGGACTTCGCGCGTGTTCAAGGCCATCGAGCGCTGGCCCGACAACATGTCGCTGTGGTCCGAGTGGGAAACGATCTATGCCGATCTCGCGCGACCCGACCCCGTGGCCGAGGCGCGTCGGTTCTACGACGAACACCGCGCGGCGATGGATGCCGGTGCGGAACTGCTGTGGCCCGAGGAAGAAGACCTGTACACGCTGATGTGCATGCGC
>JAEUIL010000219.1 GCA_016794255.1 Planctomycetaceae bacterium
CCGTTCTTTGCCCTGGCTCTTGGCGTGACAGGCGTAGCAACGCTCGACCAAAATTGGTCGCACACGTTTCTCGAAGAACTCGACATCGGCCGGGGCAAACGTCGGCTCCGTCGCGACAAGCAGCCGCGAAATCGCCATCCAAACGAACATGATCCCCAGCAAGTGACGGCCAGTCGCGATCATCGTCAGCTCGCTTTCGACTTCCACGCCTCGCGCTCGGGCCGGCGCAACAACTTGTTCGCGTCGTCGTCACCAAGGAAACGCTCCGCGGCCGGATCCCATTTCAACGGCCGACGCAACTCGTAACCGATGTTGCCCAACTCGCAGATGCTCGCCGAGCGATGTCCGATCTCGACGTCGCAGATCGGTTTGCGACGCGCTCGGATCGCTTCGAGCCAGTTGCGATGATGGTTGTCCGAGGGCTCGCAACGCCACTCGCTGGGCGTGAACTTGTGCTCCAAGATTCCCTCGGGCGTCGTCTTGATCTCTTTGCGATCGACGTACAGCGTTCCCTTGGTCCCCCCGAACGTGCAACCGCTCGGCCCGCCGTGGTACATCACGATCCCGTTGGCGTAGGTGAACTTCAATCCGGTGCCCGCGTTGTCGGTCGGCGGCTCGATGAGCACGGGGCCGCTGGCGTCCATATCGAGAGCCCATTGGGCGATGTCGAAATGATGCGCCCCCATGTCGGCGAGTGCGCCACCGGCATATTCGCGATACTGACGCCATTGCGGGAAATGCGTATGCGGACCCTCGGGACAGAGGATCTTGTTGTAGCCGCGCTCGGGCGATGGGCCGTTCCAAAAATTCCAGTCGGTACCCGTGGGAGCTTCCTCGGTCGGCAGATCACAAGGTTTCGCTGGACCGCCGACCCCGACGCGCACGACTTTCACGTCGCCGATGTGCCCGTTGCGAATCAACTCGACCGCCAGGCGAAACTTGCCGCCGAACTCGCTACGCTGTTGCGAGCCGGTCTGAAACACAACGTTCTTTGCGCGAGCGGCAGTCACCATCGCTCGGCCTTCGGCGATCGTCAGCGACAACGGCTTTTCGCAGTAAATGTCTTTGCCTCGACCGGCGGCGGCGATCGCGGGAATGGCGTGCCAGTGGTCGGGCGTGCCGATCACGACCGCATCAATGTCGTCGCGGGCCAGTAACTCGCGAAAGTCCCGGTAGGTATCGCAGCCCTTGTAGCTGCCGGTGCCCGACTGCTTGGCGTAACCGTCTTCGACAATCTGCTTCGCGTTGGCCAAACGAGTCGCTTCGACATCGCACACGGCGACGACTTGGACATCGGGCGTGCCGACGAACTTTTTCAGGTGCCCGCGCGACTGAATACCGATGCCGATGAAGCCGAGCGTGATCCGCTCATTGGCCGCGGCCGCCCGAAGCAATTGCGGAGCCAAGATCGGCCCACCGATGGCGAGTGCCGCCGAGCGAGCCAACCAACGACGACGTGAGATTCCCAGACCGTGATGCATAGCGAACGTACCGAGCCAAAAGAGTTAAACGAGTTTCCTGTAGTCTGAGCCCCGCGGAGGCACGAATCAACCCCGAACTGTACAAAGTGGCTCACGCGTGAGGGGCTTTTGCGGGTGAGCGAGCCAAGGTTTCGTCGCTGGTCTCGAGGGCAAAGTAGTCAACGACTCAGTTCCGCACCGTCGACGAACAAGCGCCATTGGCTCGACGGCAGATCGCGCATCGCCCGGTGATAGCGCGGCGCGTCGGGCTGCTCGTCGGTGACATTACGCAGCCAGATCCGCTCAATCTGCGCCGGATGTCGCCGGGCCAACTCGCCATATACCTCGGGGTCTTTCTCGCCCGTGTCGCCGATTAAGATAAATCGCCGCTCGGGCCACGATTTCAACAGCGGCTCGATCGTGGCCAGCTTGTACTCGACCGGATCGGCGAGCAGATTCAGAGCGCTGCGGTCGAGCGTGCGAAACGGTTTCAAATGCCAACTGCCTGCGGGATAGCCGACCGTGCCGGCGAACGAATGCAGCTCCGGAAACAGTTGCCACGGACTGGCCGACACATAATGAAACGCGAGCCCGCGTTCGGCGTACCGACGATACGCCTCGACCATTCCAGGCGTGGCACGAAACGGTTTGAGAAACGTGTTCTCAAGCAACTTCTGACGATCGAGCACTTCGGAAATCTTGATCGTGTCGTCGATGTCCGACACGATGCTCGTCCCCCGCGGTGCGAGGAAGTGAATCTGCCCGGTGAACTTGCGACGATCAGCCGTCTTCGTAATCGCGGAGTACGCAACCGTCGTGTCACGCTCGGTGGTCACGCCCCACGCGCGCGCCACGGCCGATGGAATCGCGAGCGTGGTTTGAAAATGTCCGTTGGCCGCGGACTCGGGCAACTCGTAGGTCTGGTCACCCAGGCGGATTTGCACCTGCTTGTCGCGTTCGTTATCGACGAGCAGCCACGCGCCGCGGCGGTGAAAGATGGCAGCCTCGGGCGAGTCATCGGCAAACTCGAACGAGACACCCAGCATGTCGAGCACAAGTTCCCGTCGCCACGAGCCTGGTTCCGGCTCGAAGATCCAACCATGAATCGGCGTCTGCCACGAGTCGCTAGTCTTGTCGTACCACGCAGTGGTCGGAAAGAAGACGACTTGCTCGTCGGATTTGATTTCTGGGTCAGCTGCGAAGAGCGAGAAAAATGCGAGCAAGTATTCCATACGTATCGCTCGATAACAGATGCAATCGTGGAGCAGTGTGTTACATGCTAATCCATCACGAACGGACGTTTTTTAATGGTTGCATTGTCAAGGTAATAGATCAGGAACACTTCGCGCGACGCTTCATCATATGTATCCTCAATGCGAAACGTACCTGTAACTTCAATCTTGCCGATCGGGGTACTGCCAGTCCAATCTTCAGTAAGTGTCACAGCAACTGATTCATCGGCGTACCGGATGGGTCTCTCGTCTGCTGGAAGAATGTTGGTAATTTCCAAGACGAACATGCGTTTTTCAATTACCATCGGATTACAAAAGCCGTCGAGAACGACGGTTTGTCCGTTCAGCTTACGAATCTCTTCAGGTATGGTGCGCGAAGTGGGCGGGACTCTTGTTCGTTCTTCGTGTTTAAGCAGATCAAATGTTATGCGAATCGGTGCCGTCTCCATGGCTTTCGTATTTGAAGCAGAGGATGAAACCGCAGTCGTATGGTCGACCTGCTGAGCCCTCGTACAGCCAATCGTGAAAATGAGCGTTAAAAGGCAGGCCGTTCCTCCGTATAAGGGTGTCATTCGGTTCCGCATTCTGCTACGGCAACCAGCGTATTGACCGTGTGGGCGCAAGTGGCAGTACATTTCTGCAACTCTATGTCGCGATATTGCATGGTCCTAATCTCTCCGTCGAATCGTAACTGCCGCGTCATGCACTGCTTTCCGGATCGCGGAGCCGTCGCTGCTAGATAGTCCCGTGCGCTGGATGAGCATGATCATGTACGTGCCGCGCTCGGAATCAGCCCAGCTCTGCGTGCCGTAGGCTCCGCCGTGGCCGAAGGTGCCGGGCGAGACGTGCTCGGTCACGCCCTGCGACTTGCCGACGAGACCGAAGCCGTAGCCCCACACGCTGCCGTCGACGAAGCCGGCCTTCAAGTCGCCCGTCTGGTTGCGGGTCATCTCGGCGAGCGTGGCCGAACCGATGATCGTGCGACCGTAGAGCGTGCCGTGGTTGAGCAGACATTGATACAGCCGCGCGAGATCGTCGCCCGTGCTGTACAAACCACCGGCCGGGACCGGATGCCGCGGCACGGCGGGAGTATCGAGCACACCGCCGGGCGTGGGCACGAGTTGGCCATCTTTCTTGCCGTAGGTGACGGCAAGCCGGCGGAGTTGGTCACGCGTCGGATACGGCGTCGTGTCGACCATGCCGAGCGGATGAAAGATGTTCGCTCGCAGATACGCATCGTAGGACATGCCCGAGACCACTTCGATGATCCGGCCGAGCGTGTCGATGCCCGGGTTGCAGTAGCTCCACTTCGTGCCGGGCTCGAACATCAGCGGCGACTGGCTGATGGCAAGCGTCGTTTCTTTGAGCGTCCATTGGCGTTTCTGGTACACATCGGCGAGGCCCGCGGGATAGACGGGCAGGCCCGAGGTGTGGGTCAACAGGTCTTTGACCGTGATCGGCCGCGACGGTTTCTTGAGCGTGAGCGTGTCCCCTTCGCGCTTGTCGAGCAGCAGTTGTCCTTTGAACTCGGGCAGGTGCTTCTCGACGGGATCGTTGACGCTCAGCTTGCCGGCTTCGACAAGCTGCATGATGCCGAGCGCCGTGATCGGTTTGGTCATCGACGCGATGCGGAACAGCGAGTCGCGGCGCATCGGCAAGTCGTGTTCGCGATCGGCTTGGCCGAGAACTTGCACGTCGAGCACACCCGCGCGATCGCCAATGAACGTAACAACGCCCGCGAGTTCGCCCTGGTCGATGAAACCTTGCAACGCGGTCCGCAGTCCGATCGCGGGTTCCTTGGCGAAGGCCGAGAGCGTGATGGATAGGCACAAGCCGACGACGAGCAGCAGGCGATGCATGAGCGAAACTCCGGCGGAGAAACGAGAACGAGCTGGGAAGCGGTTAGTGTGGGGGCGTGGGACGCGAATGTCAAATTCGTGAGAGAGTGAGCACCCGTGAAGAAAACGATTGGGCCAGGTGGTCGATTGCGGTTAGACTCGGCACTGCCGTTTTCTAATGTCGTTTACTCTGGAGTTGCGTACATCATGCTGTGTTCTCGAATGATGATCGGGGTCGGGTTGGTCATGGGGTTGGCGATGGTTTCTTCGGCGGGGGCTGCTGAGCCGATGCCGCTCAAGGCGGGCGATCGGATCGTGTTTCTCGGTGACTCGATTACCCAAGGCGGCGCAGGCCCGAACGGTTACATCACCTTCTTTAAGCAAGCGCTCGATAAGCAACACCCTGACTTGAAGGTCGAGTGCATCGGCGCGGGAATCAGCGGCAACAAGGTGCCCAATCTGCAAGCGCGGGTCGACAAGGATGTGGTGGCCAAGCAGCCGACAATCGTGTTCGTCTACATTGGCATCAATGACGTGTGGCACGGCGAGAAAGACCCTGCGCGGGGAACGACGCCGGAGAATTTCACGGCCGGCCTGAAAGAAGTGATCGGCAAGATCAAAGCCGGCGGAGCCCGGGTGATTCTCTGCACGCCGAGTGTCATCGGCGAGAAAAAGGCCGGGGCGAATCCGCTGGATGCGAAGCTCGATCAGTATGCCGACTTGAGCCGCGGTCTGGCGAAGGAGTTGGACCTGCAACTGTGCGACCTACGCAAGGCGTTTGTTGAGCACATCGCGGCGAACAATCCTGAAGACAAAGAGAAGGGTATTCTCACGAGCGATCGGGTGCATTTGAACCTAGCCGGCAATCAGTTCGTGGCCGAGACGATGCTCAAGATGTTTGCCAAGTAACGCGTGGGAAGGACTTTTCGTGAAGTAACGAAACAGCCCCGGGTGAGCGAATCACCCGGGGCTGTTTTTACGTTGCAACTTCGCGATCGACCGGCGACAACGCCGCCGGTTTGGGGGCACCAGGGGTTACTTGCCCTTGATCGAGAACAAGTGCGTCTTGTTGACGACGTACAACGTGTTGTTCGCCACGATCGGCGAGCTGTAGATCGAGTTCTTCATGTCGATCTCGGCGAGGATTTCTTTCTCCTTGCCGTGCTTGAACACGGTCAGCTTGCCTTCTTCGTCGCCGACGTACACCTTGCCGTCGACAATCAGGGCCGAGCCCCAGGTGGCGGCGAACAGGTCGTGCGTCCAATACGGCTTGCCCGTCTTGGCGTCGACACAGTGGACGAGACCGCTGAAGTCGGGGATGTAGAGGATGTCGTCCTTGATCGTCGGCGTACCGATCGTGCGGTGCATCGTCTCTTCAAAGTCGATCTTTCCGTCGGCATTCTGGTCGAACTCGCTGTAGTGCCAGACGACCGCCGAGTTCGGATTCGACACCGGTGTCTCGGCCATCGGGTTCTCGATCGCCTTGAGACGGCGCTTGGGCACCTTCTTGTTGCGATCGGCGACTTCCACGGCCAACTCGGCGCTCACGTCGCCACGCTTGGTCGGATCGATGCACCAGAGGTGACCGACGCCTTCGCCGTGCTCGGGATCTTGACCGACGGCGATGAACACCTTGTTGTCGTAGATCACGGGCGTGCAGATGATTTCGTTCCGCGTGCCACGACCGCCGAGGATGTACTCGGTCGCCTTCGGGTTCGCGTCGAACTCCCACAGCAACTCGGGCTTCTCCGGCGTGCGCTCGGCCTTGAACGAGTAGAGCCAGCTGTCACCGCCCGCGAACATGACCTGCGGCACACCGCCGAGCGTCGACACGGCCGGGCTCGACCATTGGCCGTGCAGAATGTTGTTCCCCGGCGAGCCATCCTTCCAGATCACCTTGCCGGTGTTCTTGTCGATGGCCAAGAAGCTCGGAGCGCTTGGAGCCGGCAGATTGATGTGCGACTCGTCGACACCGTTGCTGGTGCAAACCCAGAGGGTGTCGCCCGTGGCGGTGACGGAGCAGCTGCACATGTTGTGTTGCGAGACGCCGAGGTCCTTCATCATGTCGAAGACCCAAATGACGTCGGCTTCGTGCGGCTTGTCCTTCTCGTTGTCGAGCTTCTCGCCGGTGAAGGGGCCGTCGTTCTCGTTGTCGGCAAAGCCTTCGGTGTCGAGGCACATCACTTCGCCACGGCTGGTGACGAACCACAGCCGGTCGCCTTCGATGTACGGCGAGCAGCAGATGCCTTGCAACGGCCAGTCGTGAACGCGACCGGTCGGCAGCTTCTCGCTCGAGTGCTGCCACAGGAACTTGCCATCCTTTTCGTTGAAGCAGATCAAGCAGCCGAGGTCGACCGTCGCCGGGTAGCGGGACATGTAACCATGGCCGTTGTTGGTCCCGACGTAGATCTTGCCATTGGCAACGACCGGATTGCCGTAGGTTTGCGAACCGACGGCGGCGACCCATTGGATATTCTCGCCGCTGCCGGCCTTCCAGTTGCCGTCGTCATCGAACTCGCCCGGGTCAAACTCGGCGGGGATGTTCTTCCCCTCGGGCGTGTTGTTGCGATGCGGCGAACCGCCCCATTGGTTCCAATCGAGCGGACCCGCGGCGGGCTTGCCGGCGGAGGCCGAGGTCTTGGCGGCGACCGTCGCTACGGCAGCGGCAGCCGGAGCGGCCGACGCGCCTTTGCTCGGCTCACTCTTCGGAGCATCGTCCTTCTTCGGCTCTTCCTTCTTCGACTCGGTCTTGGGAGCTTCCTTGGCCGGCTCGCTCTTTGGAGCGTCGGTCTTCTTCGGCTCTTCTTTCTTGGGCTCGGGCTTAGGTTCTTCCTTCTTCGGTTCAGTCTTCGGAGCTTCCGTCTTCTTCGGCTCCTCTTTCTTCATCTCGGCCTTGGGCTCGTCCTTCTTCGGTTCCGCCTTGGGAGCTTCCTTGGCGGGCTCGCTCTTCGGAGCGTCAAGCTTCGGACCTTCAATCTTCTTCTCCGGTTCAGCTTTCTTCTCCGGTTCAGCTTTCTTCGCCGGCTCGGCTTTCTTCTCGGGCTCGGTCTTTGCAGCCGGCTCGGTTTTCTTGGCCGGCTCGGCGGGCTTGGCCGGGGGTGCTTTCGGCGCTTCGGTGCAAGAGGTGAAGCTCAGGCTCACGCCTGCCATGAGCAGCAGCGCGAAAGCGCGTTTCAAAATACGTGTCACAGGGACTCTCCAGTATGACGGATAGTTGATTGCGGTTGAAAGCGATGGGGCACAGCCACACGGTCAACCCGTGTTCACCGCGACCACCGTTCGCGGCTTTATGAGTTGGGGGTCACGCTAATGTTGTCGATGAAGATCTCGCCGTTGGTGGCGTTGCCGAACAAGCCGGGGCTGCCGGTCACGTTCGGGGCCGGATCCTCGGCTTCGATCGACCAGGCCGACGGTTCGGGCTGACCGCGTTCCCAAACTTTGCCTTTGAGAATCGCTTTGCCATCTTTGACCGCCGCTTGGAACTTCACGGTGTACCACACATCCTGCTTCCAGGTGAACGGCACTTGCTTGCTGAAACGATCGAGCTGTGCGGTCCACGAGCGGATTTGCAGCTGCTGCTTGTTGCCCATCAGGTCCAAGGCATAACGCTGGGCAATCACGCCCATGTCGGTGAGGTTGTTCTTGCCGAACGAACCACGCAGATCGGCTTGGATCGTGTAGTCGTGCAAGTCGGGCCAACCAAATGTTCCCATGCTCTTCATGCCGAGCGGGATCGTCGAGATCTTGACCATCATCGCGTCGCCGTCGACTTCGCGCGGCACGTGACGGTAACGCATGCCGTTCCATGGGAGCGGGATCTTCTTGTTGGCAAAGTCAAACTTCCATGGCAGCGGCGGCACGATGCGGATGCGAGCCTTGCCGACCACGTCGCCCACCTTGGCCTTGATCGTCACGCCGGTGTGAACATTGTCACTGGCGGCGGTGTAGAGGCCCGCGGCATCGATGGTACCCGGTCCTGGCACGATGGTGAAAACCGGCGGTCCCGGCGGAGCACCGGCTACCGGCGGCTTCGGCGGTCCTTCGGTCTCGATCGTGAACTCGGCACCCTTGGCTTCGCCCAAAGGTTGGCCCAACGCGTTGAACAACTGGACGGTGTACTGCACTTTGTCGCCCGGCTTGATGAGCGACTCGGCGGGCGTGATCTGCACCGTGGCCGGGGTCTTGTCGGTCAACTCGGCCTCTTTGGTCGGCTCGGGCAACGGTGTGCGGCCGGTCTGAGCCGTGGCGTCGCCCAAGCAATAGATCGCTTCGGTCGTGGTGTAATAGAGCCGGCCGTTGTACGTGATCGGCGAGGCGTGGACTTCTTCCTGTTGCGGGAAGCGGATGCGATTGACGATCTTCACGCCCGCTTTGTCGTCGAGCTTGAGCACGTGGAACACGTTGAGCGTGCTGGCGTAAATCTTGCCGTCGCCATAGAGCAAGCTCGAACGCATGATCGTGCCGGCGAGTTTGACCCGCTTGCCGATTTGCTCGCCGGTCTTGGCGTCGAACACAAACACGTTGCCCGAGTCGTCACCGGCATACACCCGATCGTTGACCACGACCATACCGGCGCGACCGACCATGATTTCTTTCTTCTTCCAGATCGCGCCGTTCTCGGTGATATCGGCCCCACCGGTGCCCTTGTTGCCGTCGATGCAGACGAACATGCCGGACGAACCGCCGTCGGGATTCTCTTCACCGTTGGAGCAGAACACACGACCATCGGGCAGCACGACTGGCGGCACGTTCACGCATTGCCGCGACAGGTGATAGCTCCAGATCGGTTTGCCGGTGCGCGGTTGGAAGGCCCACACGCGACCGTCGCCCGAACCGAACACGAGCGCCGCTTGACCGTTGAGGTGCGACAACATCGGCATGCTGTACGTCGTTTCGTTCGGCCGGAGATTCGTGCCGTTGAACCACACGACTTCGCCCGTGTCTTTCTTCATCGCCAAGAAGCGATGCGCGGGAATCGCGTTCTCGCCCCAGTTGATCATCACGGCACTGATGATCACGAGGTCCTCGAAAATAATCGGTTGATTCGTACGACCGCCGTAGGTGCTGAGCAGGCCGAACTCTTCGGTCAGCGAGCGCGACCAGATCGTCTTGCCCGTGTCGCCGTCGAGACATTGAAAGAAGCCGCACACGCCCATGGCGTAGACGCGGTTCGTCGTCGGATCGCCGACCACACAGCTCCAAGCGACCCGTTCACGCGGCACGTCGCTGAGATAGACATTGAACTTGTTCTCCCACAGGACCTTGCCGGTGGCGGCATCGGCGCACATGACGCGCTCACCCTCGTCGGGCTTGTGCATGTGGTACGGGGCGAGCGTGTAGAGCTTGCCCTTCATGATGATCGGGGTCGAACGTGTGCCGAGCTCGGTGTTCTTCCAGACGACATTCTCGCCGCTGGGATCCCATTTCTCGACCAAGCCGGTCTCGCGGGAGATACCGTTTTGTTCCGGACCGCGCCACACGGGCCAATCGATCGGGCCGTCGGCGGCGAGCGCCGGCAAGGTGAGCAAGCAAAGCACCAAAGTCCACAGGCGGGCCAAATGCGTCATGGCGAATCTCTCGGGGTGGGGCCGGTTATCCGGACGGGGCAGGCGGGATGAAATTAGAATACGCCCGACGGAGTCGCGGAGCAACCGGTGGGTGGTGAGGGGTGGCTGGTTGTTGGTGGTTGGTGACTTGTGGTTAGAAAGAAGGTTTGGCGGGCGATGGCGCAACTCGCTTGCGGTTTCGCGCCTGCACCAGGGTGCGTTTTCTCCGCTAATCAAACCACTCGTCCGCCGGGTCGAACTTAGGCAGGGCGAGCAACAGGATCTTCATCCGTCCGATCGCCCGATGCCGCACCCCGGGCCGAATCAGGATGCTCATCCCCGGCCGGACGTCGATCAACTCGTCGTCGAGCTGCATCTTGGCCCCCGGCTCGCACTCGAGGAAGTAGTACGTCTCGGTGAGCCGCTTGTGATAGTGCAGCTTAGCGTCGATCGAGATGTCGGTGCGGTGCAACGTGCCGGGAAAGTCGGCGACTTCGGCAAAAGCACGTCGGGCCTGGCCGCAGGGGCACGCCACCGGCGCGATGTCGGCAAAGTCGACGATCTCATAACGGGCCGTGGCGGCAGGCGACGACATGGTGAGCCTCGGAATGGGCGCAAGTGGTGACTGTGTCAGCGGTTGAATCGTTCCTTAAGCGTACCAAAGCGGCCCGCCACCCACCACTGTCCTCTCTAAGACTTAATGCGGTGCCGAAACACGCGAGCCGCGAGCTGCTATCTCCGTTAACGGCCGCAAAGTTTTCGCAGCTTTCCCAACGCGAACGAAATGGCCGTTGAGATGCGTTTCTGGGAGGCCAATTGGGGCCGGTGAGCGCGCCACATGGGTGGTCTTTGTCGGCAAAGTTTGCGCGTCTTCCGGGACCGGTAACGTCTCGCTAACACGAAACGTAAGCCATTTGCTGAAAAATACTTCCGCGTTGTTAAGGGTAAACACGGCCGGGGCCGATATCGCTAGTGTCCCTCATAGAGGAAGGCGTGGCGAACATCCGAAACCGGAACGCCACGCAGAAAGAGCACCAGGAGCACCGATTGATTTATCGGGCTTATGGACTGGCCCGACGGTCCTGGCGCTAACATACCTTTGGAACCGAGACGCACACCCACGATCAGCCCAGGACGGGCAACAGCGCAACCCGCTCACGCTTGCCCCGCGGGGCAACTCGCACACGGCCGGAGCTCCAAATTCCGCCCCCGCATTTGCGACCCAGGTATCCCGCTGAGGCACGTCCCAGGACGATCCGACGGTGACGAATTGGTTCCCTGTACAGGAGAGGTTTCTCGATGAAACTGCACACTTTCTTGGGAGCGCTCTTGGTTAGCGTAGGCCTGTGTAGCCAAAGCTACGGCGGCCTCCTGGACAAGATGCTCGGAAGCAGCTGCTGCGGAAGCGGCGGATGCTGCGAACAAACCTGCTGCGCGACCCCTTGCTGCGAAAACACCTGCTGCGCCAACACGTGCAACAGCTGCTGCAACACGGGCTGCGGCCGCAAGGTTCGTCTGTTCGCTGGTTTGAAGGGTTTGTTCCATCGTAGCTGCTGCCAATCGTCGTGCTGCGCCAGCAGCTGCTGCGGTGGCGGATGCTGCGAGAACACCTGCTGTGCGAACAGCGGTTGCGGTAACGGTTGCTGCGAAAACACCTGCTGTGCGAACAGCGGTTGCGGTAACGGCTGCTGCGGTAACGGTTGTGGCAACGGCTGCTGCGAA
>JAEUIL010000238.1 GCA_016794255.1 Planctomycetaceae bacterium
CTCGCAGATGGCGTTTTGATTGCGAAGAGTCCTTGTGGCTTTCGCGCGGCGTATCAGCCGCATGCGGCGCTGATCCGCGTCGTTCACGTGACCGGCTGCGCCCGGTCCGATTTCTGGAACCTCGTCTATCGGCGCACGCCGGCCCGACTCTGGCCATGGAATCGGACGTCTCAAAGGCCCTAGCCAAGTTCGGGCTCGTGTCAGGAGCTGGGCGTTCCGCAACCACAATTCTTCGGTAGCCGCGGCCTTCACCCCTGGATTTCGAATGTTTTTCGCTATTCTATCGAAAAATGTTTGACGGGGTTATCTGGGTAATTAGTATTGGTTTTGGCGATCTGGGTAATTTACGGGCCGCCGACAAGGCTAGCTAGTCCCAGTCGTAAAGACCAGGGGCTAAGTATCAGTCTTGTTTGATGAATTTCGTCCTCGGCTACGAGCGCCGCGTCTCCTTACGGTGTCACGCAACGCTCGAAGTTCGCGTCCTTCCGGCTAGGTTCGCTTGGCGAATCGGGTGGGAAGGACTGGATCACGGTTGTGGAAAAGAGAGGCTCCGCAATCGAGATCACGAACGGTTTCTCACTCGTGGGAAACGCGCCGCAGAGGACCCCGACATGTTCGCTTGGAGAGAAGGCAAATGGCAACGACTTTGCGCCTGTGGCGTGGAGAAGCTGGCGCCATTGTGTCAGCTGAGTTCATGGTGGTCGCGGCGATCCTGGTGATCGGTGCGATCGTGGGATGGAAGAGTTCGCGCGCAGCGGCCGTCACCGAGATGGCCGATGTCGCCCAGGCCGTAGCCAACATCGACCAGAGTTTCGGGTCGAGCGGCACGGTCGGACACCACGGCGTAAGCAGTGGTGCGCGATTCAACGATCTCGCGGACTTCTGCGATCGAGCGACCCTCGATCGGCAGCAGAATTCCAAGTGTGTGGTGATTTGCGACGCCTCGCTGCATCCGTTCGGATTCGGCGCTGACGGCGCTCAACATCGGTAGAGGTTTTCTGATCGCATTGAGATCAGGAAACAAGTTAACCGTGCAGATGATCTGCGGATCGGGTCTGCGCGGATGGTCAAGCGACCTTCGGGTCATCCCAAGGCGAGCGCGCTCCTGGGATCATCCGTGTCGATATGTTCGCATCGTGCGTTATTGTCCGGGAAAAGTTTTCGCGGCACGCTACGATCGATCAAGTTTAGGTTTCTTTTGGGAGGTTACTCATGATTCGTCGTTTGTGGAAGGAAGAGGCCGGTGCGATCGTGTCGGCTGAAATCATGCTGATCGCTTCGATCCTCGTGATCGGTGTGATCGTCGGTTTGAAGAGCGTCCGTGACTCGGTCGTGACCGAGTTGGCCGACGTCGCTCAAGCCCTGGCCAACGTTGACCAAAGCTACAGCTACAGCGGCACCGCTGGTCACCATGCGTTTACCGCTGGTGGCTTCTTTGCCGACCTGCCGGACTTCTGCGATCAGGCTGGCGCTGCGAACGCCAACCAAGAGTCGAAGTGCGTCACGATCTGCAATTCGGCTCTGCACCCGACCGGCATCAACGCCGACGGCAACTAGTCCGTTCCACAATTCGTGAAATTCGAGCCGGTGGCGACCGCGCGAGATTGGAGAGAGTTTCGCTCGACACGCACCGGCTAAGTTTTCAGCGAGTTTAAAGCAAGGCGGGCGAGTCCAACCCTGGGCTCGCCCGCTTTCGCTTTTTGTCGGACGTCGCTGTACCGCACTTAGCGCTTAATGAGTTTCAAGCCGTAGAGCAAAACGACTGCTCCGACCGTCGCGGTGAACAAGCTGCCCAGCAGTCCGTAGGTGGCCAAACCGATCGCGCTGAACAGGAATCCGCCCAACAGCGCTCCGATAACGCCGACGACGAGATCACCAACCAACCCAAAGCCGCCCCCTTTGGTGATCTGTCCCGCCAGCCAACCCGCCGCGATGCCAATGAGAATGAACCACAACAAATCCATATCAGACTCCTGCCTAAGTTCTAGGGCCTGGAAAGCCAGCGGTTGACCTCACGCGAAGTCGGCTAGCGAGTGCGCATCCTATGTCCTGCCTGCTGGTCTGACAAGAAAATAACGCAATTTGCCAGGGCGAGAGCCGGCACGTACTTGGCATCGCGGTACGAATGCTCGCCCAAACGTACCAAGCTCGGTACTTCCGTGATGTCTCCTCCGCGGGCTAAGATGCTTCGCCCCTTGATTGCATCGTTGGCCCCTTCTTTGATTCACGCGCGAAAGAGTCACGTCGCATGCCCATCCTTGGTGCCCACATGTCGATCGCCGGCGGCTATTACAAGGCGGTCGAAATCGCCGAGCGCTGCGGCTGTGATTGCGTGCAGTTGTTTACCAAAAACAACAACCAATGGCGGGGCAAGGCGCTCGCCGACGACGATTGCCAACGCTTTCAGACCGCGCTACGTGAACTGAAAATCGCGCACCCGATCGCGCACGATTCGTATCTCATCAATCTCGCCGCGCCCGACGACGTGCTGTGGAACAAATCGATCGACGCGTTTGTCGACGAACTCGAACGGGCCGAGCGGCTGGGTATTCCGTATGTCGTCACGCATCCGGGCTCATACACGACCACCGACGAAGCGACGGGCTTGGCACGCATCATTGCGGGACTGGATATTGTCCATGCCCGACTGCCAAACGCGAAGAGCCAATGCTTGCTCGAGACCACCGCCGGCCAGGGGACCAATCTCGGCTGGCGGTTCGAGCATCTGGCGACGATCTTGCAAGGCGTTCAACAACCCGAGCGGCTCGGCGTGTGCGTCGATACCTGCCACATCTTCGCCGCGGGCTACCCCATCGCCGAGTGTCATGATTACGAAGCGACGTTTGCCGAGCTGGATCGTCACGTGGGATTAGATCGCATCAAAGCGTTTCACCTCAACGATAGCGTCAAAGGGCTTGGCTGTCGGGTCGATCGTCATGCTCACATCGGCCGCGGCATGATCGGCATTGAAGCGTTTCGGCATCTGCTCAACGACGAGCGGTTCGCGAAGATTCCGATGTATCTCGAAACGCCCAAGGGTGAAGAAGAGGGGGAGGAATTGGATGTGATCAACCTGCGAACCTTGCGGGGACTTGTGGCGTAGGGGAAGCAAGTGCTTGGTGCTTAGTTGTCAGTGCTTGGTTCAGATAGACCGGGCGTTCGACGATTGGGCGGCAGCGTGGGTTGAGAGAAAATTCTTTGTTGCGAAAAGACGGCAGTTTTGCGCGGTTCGGCAGAACTTGCCCGACCGCCGGGTTTGCAGCGATTCCTGGCCAAACTGGAACGCCAAAAGTTTGACCACCCCCGAACCAGCGGATAAAGTTCAGTAATCGTCTTCGTTGGCTTCGCGTGGCTGCTCACATGCCCCTCGGGATCACCTACTTCAAGCGGTATCGCATGGAGATCGAGCTCAATCGCTCGATTGTCGCGCCGTTGCCGCCGGTCGGGTTCCGGTATATCCCTTGGGATCCGCGCTGGCTCGTGGCACATGCCGAGGCCAAGTATCACAGCTTTCGCCACGAGATCGACGCGAACGTCTTTGCCTGTTTGGGCGACTATGACGGTTGTTTGCGTCTGATGGGCGAAATCTCGCGCAAGGACGGGTTTCTGTCCGAGGCCACGTGGCTGGTGGCGTACGACGGTCCGCGGAGCGACGGCAAAGTCGGTCCGATTT
>JAEUIL010000271.1 GCA_016794255.1 Planctomycetaceae bacterium
GGTTTCGGCTGCGGCGCTCGCTACGTGAAGAATAAAGCCGACCTGCCCGGTGCGATCGAAGAGATGCTCAAGTACGACGGCACGTTCGTGCTCGACGTGGAAGTGCCGTACCAAGAGCACGTGTTGCCGATGATCCCATCGGGCAAGTCGGCTAAAGAGCTGATTAAAGAGTAGTTGGTCGCGGGGCACCCGTCGATCTCGAACGTCGTTTCGCGGAGCGGGGCAAGGAGTTGTCGTGGTCGACGCAGCAATCGAGAACGTCGAGCCGGCCGCGAAACGTGATCCGCTGCGCTGGGTCTGGCCGGTCGTGCTCGTAATGGCGGTGTTCGTCACCTTTGGCCAAACGCTCGATTTTGATTTCGTCATTTGGGACGACGATCTTCACATCACGGCCAACGACCGGTTCCAGCCGCTCACGCCGGCGAGCCTGATGTCGTTCTGGCGCGAGGCGTACGAGTTTCTCTACATCCCGCTCAGTTACATGTTGTTTGCGGGCGAGGTCGCCGTTTCGCAGCTGATCTACGGCACCGACGCGCCCCTGCACCCCGGCGTGTTTCATGCCACGAGCGTGCTGTTGCATGCGGTGAATGTGCTGCTTGCCTTTGCCCTGTTGCGACGTTGGGATCATGACCCGGCCGCTGCCTGCGCCGGGGCGCTGGTGTTCGCGCTGCATCCGCTGCAAGTCGAAAGCGTCGCCTGGATCAGCGAGCAGCGCGGCTTGTTGAGTGCAACGTTGTCGTTGGTCGCGTTATGGTTCTACAGTCGGGGTGAAACGCCGAGCTGGCGCAGCTATACCGCCGCGACGATTGCGTTTGCGCTGGCAATGCTGGCCAAGCCGAGTGCCGTCTCCGTGCCACTGATGGCTGCCGCGATTGACTTCGGGCTGTTCGACCGTCGTTGGACGAGTAGCGCCCTGCGACTGGTCCCCTGGCTCGTGCTGTCGGTGGCGGTGATGTTGCTGACCCGCGCCGAGCAATTCAACGCCCATATCGAGTATGTGCCGTCGTATGGCCTGCGTTGGTGGGTCGCAGCCGACGCCGTGGGTTGGTACGTCGCCAAGGTTTTTTGGCCGTTCGGCTTTGGTTTCGATCCCGGTCGGCCTGCGTCGCTGATCACCGAGGGGGGACTGACCGACTACACCGTGCTGGCCACGATGCCAATCTTGCTCGCCGCGTTGGCCACGGCCGTGCGTCAACGACCGCTCGCGGCGTCGGCGTTCATCACCCTGGCTGGGCTGTTGCCGGTGATGGGCTTCGTGCCGTTCGTGTTCCAAAACATTTCGACGGTCGCCGATCGCTACGCTTACTTGCCGCTGCTCGGCGTGGGGCTCGCGGTGAGTCACGTGCTCGCCGGTTCGCTGTCGCTCTTCCGATGGATACCAGCCTTGGCCGCGATCGCGACCGCAGCTTACTTGAGCTTTGTCCAAGCCCCGACTTGGCGCGACAGCGTGACGCTCTACAACCACGGGCTCGAGATCAACCCCCAGAGTTGGACCGCACACCACAATCTGGGCAACTTGTATTATCGCCGCGGCTTGACCGAGTCGGCCCGTGAGCATTTCGACGCCGCGTTGCAACTCAAGCCGAATCATCCGCGTTCGCTCAACAACCTGGGCGTCATCGAGTTCGAGACAGGACAATTGCCGGCCGCAGCCGATCTATTTCGTCGAGCGCTCAACGCCGCGCCGTGGTACAGCGAAGCGCACGCCAATTTGGGCAACGTCCTGTGGCGTGAAGGGAACCGTGACGCGGCCTTGGCCGAGTATCGTCGCGCTATCGACGAACAGCCGCGCAACGCCGATGCGCGGTTGAACCTGGCGCGTTCACTGCTGGAACTGAATCAACTCGACGAGGCGCAACAACAAATTGACGCGGCGCTCGAGGCTCGCCCGCGCCTGGCGCTGGCACATCTCGTCAAAGCGCGGATTCTCGTCGCTCGTCAGCAGTTGTCACAGGCCAAGAGTGCTGCCGAGACCGCGTTGAAACTCGATTCACGCTTGGCGCTGGCTCACGAATTGCTCGGTAATCTCGCGTTTCTTGAGGAGAAATGGGGCACCGCCCTGGAGCACTACGAGGCGGCGTTGAAACTCGACGGGCAACTGGTCGAGGCGAGCTACAATCGCGGTCTCGCTTTGTTGCATCTCGGGCGCAAGGCCGAGGCTCGCGCACAACTCGAACGAGCGCTCACACTTGCTCCCGCCGGATCGACCTTGGCCGAGACCATTCGCCGCGAACTTGAGCAACTTCGTCAACCGTGACCGCGGACACTGCCAACTCTGCCGCCGCTCACGATTCGCCGCCGGCACGCAATCGTGATTGGCTGGATGCGGGTGCCATGTTGCTTGTGGCGGCGGCAATTGCATTCACGTACGATCCCGTGAGACAGTTCGATTTTGTCAATTGGGACGACGATCAATACATCGTCGAGAATCCGCGCGTGCTCGGCGGTTTGACCGCGGAAAATATCGCCTGGGCATTCACCACAACGCACGTCGCCAACTGGCATCCGCTCACGTGGCTATCGCATCAACTCGATGCCACATGGTTCGGCGCTCGCCCCGGCCCGGTTCATGTCGAGAATGTCTTGTGGCACATCCTCAACACTTGGCTCGTGCTCCGCGTGTTACGACAACTCGGCATGTCGTTGATGGGTGCGCTCGCGATTACGGGCATCTTTGCGCTGCATCCGCTCCGCGTCGAGAGTGTCGCCTGGATCTCGGAACGCAAGGATTTGCTGAGTGCGTGTGCCGGCTTGTGCGCCGTGCTGGCGTATCTCCGGTACGTCAGGCAGCCGAGTGCCTGGCGCATGGCGCTCGTCGCGGCATGGCAGTTCGTGAGTTTGCTGTGCAAGCCGATGCTCGTGACCCTGCCAGTGTTGTTGTTGATCCTGGATGATTACCCCTTGCGACGTTGGTCGCGGCCGACATGGCGTGCGATTTTAGGGGAAAAATGGCCGTTGATCGTCGTGTCGCTGCTGTTCTGCGTGATCGCCCTGTTTGCACAGCACGCAGGGGGCGCGCTACGCACGATCGGCGAGTTGCCGCTGCTCGATCGCATCACGAACGCCGCGGCCGTGGTGTTTATCTATCTCCGCCAAACCGCCTGGCCGAGCGAACTCGCCTGCTTTTATCCCCGACGAGTGTACGCCTGGGGCGGCGCGGCGGCGGTGATCTTGGGATTGATCACGCTCGCCGCTTGGCATGGACGGGCGAGTCGCCACGTGCTTTTCAGCGGCTGGCTGTGGTATCTCGTCGCGCTGCTGCCGGTGGTTGGGCTCGTGCAGGTGGGCGATCAAGCGCACGCCGATCGCTACACGTATCTGCCGCAACTCGGCCTCATCACGATGCTGGTCGTGAGCGTGGGCCGTTGGCTGCCCAAACGACATGTTCAGGCCGTGGTCGTCGCGGCGGTGCTCCTGATGTTGAGTTGGCAGACCTCACGGCAAGTCCTTGTCTGGCGCGATAGCGAAACCCTTTTTACGCACTGCCTGGCCGTGACCGGCGAGCAGCCGCTCGCGCATTTCAACCTCGGCTTGCATCTCGCGGCACACGGCCAACCGGTCGAGGCCGAAGAGCATTATCGCCGAGCCGTCGCGCTGCAGCCCGTTTATCCGAAGGCCCACAACAATCTCGGCGTGTTGCTCAAAGAACGAGGTGACTTGCCCGCGGCCGTCGAGCAATTTCGGCTCGCAGCCGCACAGCAGCCCGGCTATTTCGCGGCGCTTATGAATCTCGGCCAGACACTCGACGCGCTCGGCGACACCTCCGGCGCGAGCGATGCGTTGCGGCACGCGGTCGAGGCGGAACCGCTCAACGTCCGCGGCCACACGGCTATCGGCCGGCTGTTGCTCAACCAGCGCAACCTGAGCGGTGCGGCGACCCGACTAGCCCGAGCGATCGAGTTAGCACCGCAGGATCCCGAAGCGCTGTTGTATCTCGGCATCGTGCGGATCGAAGAGGGTGCTACCACAGAGGCGCGCACGCTCATCGAACGGGCTCGCCAACTTTCCCCGCACGATGCTCGGGTGCAACGCGTGGCTGCCGAACAACTCGCGCGTCTCAAGTTGAATCCGCAGCCGTAGCGGCGGACGTGTTGCGTGCGGGAATCCTTCCGCAGATGCGCAGCAGAAAGATCGCATACAACAGTGGCTTGCCAAAGCGGTCGAAGCCGAGCAGGGCCGCACCACCGGTGAGCTTTTGAATACCGTCGAGATCGTGCGTCGCGACAGCCCAGTTCAATACCGCCCCGGCCAGAATGATATAGCCCAAGTACAAGAACAGTCGGCTCACGCGCGGCAGCACACGACTGTCGTGATTGGCCCAAGCGCCGTGCGTGGCAAGGTCCCACACCAACCCAAACGCGATGAACGAACTGCCAGCGAATCCCAGCAAGGGAGTGAAGGGATTCTCGATGAAATCGCGTTGACGAAACAGCGCGAGAATCAGCAACATAAAGCACGCGTCGGCTCGCTGCAGGGGCGTGAGCTCACCTCGCCGCCAGCGATAGATCACTGCAACACTCAGCACGACGAGCCACCACAACTCGCCGGGTGTTTCACCGCGCCAGTACAAGCGCGCCAGCAGTCCGTCGCTCGCGGTTAGCAAGTCCCACACGGCCAGCACGCTGAACAGGCCCAAATAAAGCGCCGCATGCTGTTTGCCTCGGTGCCAGGCGACGAGCGCTGCGCCACCCACGCCCGCGCTGACGATGTAATGCCACGGCAACGACGCCGATTGAGACAAGAACTGTTGTGCCCACGAAAGATGGGAACCAAAGCGCTCGTAAGCTCCCGCTTCGGAGCAAGCCAACGTGATGTTCAACAGCAAGAACGCAAGCAGCGATACGGCTTGATACAGGATCACGAGCGGAAACGCGAACCGCAAACACGTTTCGACCATTTCGGGCTCCGACCACGGTTCACGCGCCGAACGAGCCCGGGTCACACTCCGAAATACGCCGATTATCGCTAGCAACTCGACAAGCGCACCGCAATAACCGCCGAGTTGTTCGCCGAGCGACGTTTGTGCGATATCCCCGCGCAGCTCATGGACCACCACATACCATCGCCAGCCGAACAACCCGATCAAAGCGACGGTCACGATATAGCGGGGCAGATGATCCCGAACGGTATCGGTGGTCCAGTCGGCAGCACGTCGGGCAAACTCAGCGATGTCGACTCCAATCAGGATCATGAGCGGCGTGATCAATCCGCCCAGGTAAACGATGTTGAACTGCATTTTCGCGATCTGCACGGGCACGCCGTAACGCTGCCAACCGGCGAGACCATATTGCTGCGCCACGAGAAAAATGACCGATACCAGAGCGAATAGCAGCGCGAACTCCAGGGCCGGGCGCGACTTGGCGGGACCGAGGAACGTAAAAATCAACGCGACTCCCGCGAGCGCACCGATCACGGCGAAGTATTCCGTCGGGAATTGTTCGTGACCGGCGAGCAAGATCGGGTTGATCCATGCCAGGGCATTGAGCCCGAACAGCGCATGGGTTAACCAACGAATGGCGAAGTGCGCATGCAACGCTCCCGCCAGAGCAAACGTCCACGCCACGATGAGCAAGAACAGCGTGAGTGGAAACAGCAACGTCGGCGCGAGTTGTCCTCGCACAGGATCAGCCGCGATCAAGATCAGATCAAACGCACTCCGCAAGCTGTCGGCAAAAATTAACGCCGCGATCGTCGCCACCAGTACGCTCAAGCCGAACCAACTCAGCGCTCGAACGTTGCGATCCAAACCGCGTAGATCGAGGCCCCCTTCGCGGAGTTCGCCCCAGACGAAGTGCCGGATCACGCCTGATCCGAGATCGCGCAGCAGTGCCAGAGCGGCCGCAAGGCCCCGCTTCTGCTCGATCGGTGGGCGAGGTTCGGTCATGCGTTTATTCCGGATCAACCAAACTCATCACGTTCAGCGAGAACGGCGCAATCACCTGTTTGCCCACGATCAGCGGTCGCGGCGCAAAACCACTCGCGGTGCGAAGCTGGACATTCCACGCATAACGAGTGCGCGGTTGGCCCGTCGCGGCGTCGAGACCCACGAGTTCGGTGTTCTGCTGCATGAACCAGATCGTTTGGCCGTCGACCGTGATGCCACCGCGCCGCGCGACCGACGGTTGATAGCGCCAACGCGGCGCGCCGTCGTTCATGGCCAGAGCGACAATCTCGCCGTTCCACAGCGGCACGATCACGTGTTCGCCCGAGGTCCAGACGCGTTCCATTGGGTTGGGGACCGCCGTGCCCACCGTAGCTTGCCAAACCACGCGACCATCGGCAATTTGCACCGCCGCGACGCCTCCCATACCGGTCTGATCGTTGACGTTGCCTAGAAACACGCGGTCCCCCTGCTCGCTCAGACCGGGTCCACCCACGGTTCCTTTCACGTCGGTCGCTTGCCACAGTAACTTGCCATCCATCAAGTCGTAAGCCGCGGGCGGAGTGCTGACCACGAGCCGATCACCGGCGATCACCAGACCACCGGCCGCGACAGGAGCGTCGAGCCGTTGCTCCCAACGGACCTTGCCGGTCTGACGATCCAGGGCGACGAGCGCGCCGGTCTTGCCGTCCGGCCCGGGCTTGTCGAGTTGCGACAGCCAATAGACCATGTCGCGGGTCACCTCGACCGGTCGAAACGGGACGCCCGCCGGATGACTCCACTGCGGCTTTCCCGAAGGCAACTGAATGGCATGTAGCACATTGCCGGTGTTCGCGAACAGCTGATCGCCGTCGATCGTCATGTCGGCCGAGACCGTGGCTGGCGACGTGGCGACGCGTCCCAAGGCGGTCGCGTGTCCGTCGGCGGCGCGCAGGCGAAACAGGTGCGTACTCTGATCGACCACGACGATGTCATCGTGATAGATGACCGGCGTCGTATTCACGTTGCCCGTGCGGAATGGTGCCTCGGACGTGCTTTTGGTCCACAGCGGACGCAATGCCCGGGGACCCTTCGGTGGCGGGCCAAGTCGATCGATGTGGCCACGATCGTCGATCTGCCACAGGGCGTTGCCACCGGCGATCAAGCCGAGCCGTTGTTTGGCGCCGGTCCTCGGCGCTGCGGTATTCGCGGCGAGCTTCCATTCGCGAATCGATTGCCCCGTCAGGTCCAATTGATGCACCACACCGCGTTGATCGGCCACAAACAACAGCTCACCGACACTCACCACCGGCCCCACGAATTGTTGATCGTCCGACCGCCACAATCGCGCCCCCGTCGTGCGATCCAATGCGGCGAGCCGACCTTCGGTCACGACCAACACCCGCTCCCCCACCACCACTGGTGACGTCTCGCAATCCAGTCCAAGCCGCGTCGTCCATACCGCTCGGCCATCGGCCACGTCGAACGCGAGCAACTCATCGCCATGATTGACGGCAAAGACCCGATCACCGTTGATCGCCAACGGCGCGTCGATCGGACTGCCGCCCGGCGTGTTCCAAACGAGGCTGCCAGTTTCGACATCGAGCGCATAGACGCCACCATCGTCGCAGCCGAAGAGCACATGCTTTCCATGGGTCACGGGTGACGACGCAATTGCACTCGGCGCGGAAAACTTCCAGGCCACGGTGCCGTCCGCGGCGTGGAGTGCGTCGATCTGGCCCGACTCGCTGGCGAAGATCACGCGATCGTCGGCGATCACCGGTCGCGTAGCGATATTGTCTGCCGTGCGAAAGGACCACAGAAACATCCCCCTGGCGTCGATCGCGTACAGCCGTTTGTCGGTCGCTCCGAAATAGAGACACGCTCGCCGCGAGTCCCAACAGGGAGGGCCAAGCACGGTTCCGCCCGGTCGAAACTGCCACGCCTGAGCACCGTTGCTGGCATCGGTCGAGAGCGCGACCAGGTCGCCCTCTTGCGCCGCCGCGACGAGCAACGGCGGATCGGTATCGATCCACAGCGGCGCGATCGTGCCCGGGGCGGCTTCGTAGGAACTGTGTACCCGGCCAAACGCGTGCAGTTCCCAATCTGCAACTTTCACGGCGGCTGGCGATGTCGCGACCGACGTTTTCGCGGGCGGAGGTAAGAGCTTGCGGGCCACAATGCCGGGGCCCGATACGAGCACACCACGCTCGATCAGTTTTTCCTCGCCGTCCAACCGCCGGAACTCGACCAGCCCCAAACGGGGTCGGTACCAAGCGATGAGTCGCTCGACACGACGGGGCTTTTCCGCGGGCTGGTACTCGGTGCGACTGGCGACCTTCAGGCAATCGACGAACTCGCCCGCCTCGTTGCTGAGGGTCTCAAGGCCCACGACCTGCACAGAATGTTGATACGGAGTCGCGACGTCGCCGAGCTTTTGCACGCCGGATTGGTTGAACGTCGCGCCGGGCTGCACCTGGGCGGGAAACCCGAGCAGCGGGGGCTCGAACGTCAATTCGAGATTGTGCGCCGGCGAGTCGCTGCCGACGGAATAGTCGCCGTTCGCCGTCCGCAAGATGATCGAGTGAATGGTGTCTGCTTGGCCCGTCGCGCTCAGGCTGCGCATGCGGCTCTCGATGAGTTGCCCTTCCCCGGGCAATTTGGCGAGCAAGGTGTCGAACACTTCGTCGCTCGAATCGCTCGACGACCAATGCTTGCCAAGCGCCGCCCGTTGAGCAGGCCGCAGACCGGTCGTTAGCGCCACGGACGGAGCCAACCGCAGATCATTGTGGCTCGTCCATTCGCGAATCTTGCCATCGGCATCGTAGACGATGAACAACCGAGCCTCGCCGTCGCTCGCCGGGCGATAGCGATTCAGATCAGTACCTCCGAGCGTGGCGGATGCGAGCCACGGTTGAAACAGAGCGACCGCGATGCCGATCACGATCACGAATGCCGCCGCGAGCGTGAGTCGCTGCAAGCGAGGGAGCTCATCGCGATTGCCAGCGTGTTTATGATCGTCCTGCATGCGACGGGAGAATGCGAGTTAACTGTAGGAACCGTTAGACTTGTTGAAGACAGTTCACTCAGAATAGTTGGACGGTGTCTCGACGACAATTACGATTCCCGGCAGAGGTACCTAGACCAACGCAGGACACTCGTTGGATTGGATCGTCTCGGTGAATGGTCGCGAGAAACGATGCTCAAAGTTCTTTGGCACCGGAACTAGCATGAGAACTCTGGCCTTTGCGCGTATTCCAATCGCTAACAACTACCAACATCGTCATGAATATCAAGAATCCAACTTGCCACTTGTCTCTTGAGTTGGAAGGTATGAATCCAATCAGCGATTGGCCGAAGACTACAACAAGGACCCCCGCAAGAATCGCACACGCCTTTCCAAAGGTCTTTTCCCCGCCTTGCCCTTGCCGCATGAGTTGAAGACCGAGGACATACGTTATTGACATATAGGAAGCGAAAAGCAGATCCGTCACGACGAACACACGTTCATGCCTTGAGCACGAAAGAATCGCTAGCAGTTCAAACGGCACAAGCAACATCCAACGGAAATTATTCTTGAACTCCTTCCGTGTGGCCGGATAGCGAAGCGCTCGAACCAAAAGTTGATAAGGCACAGCGAACACAGCAACGACCAGAGAGATGCCGATCAAAATCGACCAATGATTTACAATTGTCGCTGTAAACATGTCCCACCCCCGCTCGCGACCATCTAGTCTTAAGCCAACAACTCCTTCACCACCCGCCCGTGTACGTCGGTCAAGCGAAAATCACGCCCTGCCAAACGATACGTGAGCCGTTCGTGATCGAGCCCCAGCAGGTGCAGCAACGTGGCGTGTAGGTCGTGGACGTGAACCTTGTTCTCGATCGCTTGAAAACCGAACTCGTCGGTTGCCCCGTGAGCATAGCCGCCGCGAACGCCGCCGCCGGCGAGCCACATCGTGAACCCGTAGTGATTGTGATCGCGACCGGTGCCTGATTCAGCGGCAGGAGTCCGGCCGAACTCGCCGCCCCACATCACGAGCGTCGAGTCGAGCAAGCCCCGCTGCTTGAGATCGGTGAGCAGCGCGGCGATCGGTTGGTCCCATTGACCCGCGAGCTTGCGGTGCTCGACTTCGAGATTCGAGTGGTTGTCCCACGGTTGACCCGCGCCGCTCCACACCTGCACGTATCGCACGCCCCGTTCGATCAGCCGGCGCGTGATGAGCAACTGTCGGCCGTGAACGCCCGAGCCGTATTGTTCGTGGACATGGGCCGGTTCGCGACTGATATCGAACGCGTCGGCCGCTTCGTGCTGCATGTGATACGCCAACTCGAATGTCTTGAGCCGCGCTTCGAGCTGCGGATCGCTAGCCCGCTCGGCCGCGTGACGTTCGTTGAGCTGACGCACGAGATCGAGTTGCTGTCGCTGCTCGTCGGTCTTGAGCGTCCGATTGCGGATGTTCTCGATCAGCTTGTCGATCGCCGTGTGCTGCGTGTCGATATAGGTTCCTTGATACGCACCGGGCAAAAACGCCGATCGCCAATTTTGCGTGGCGACGATCGGATAACCGCCCGGACACATGGCGATGAAACCGGGCAGATTCTCGTTCTCGCTACCCAGGCCGTAGGTGACCCACGAACCGACGCTCGGTCGGGGCAATCGCGTTTCGCCGCAGTTCATCAACATCAACGACGGCTCGTGATTCGGCACATCGGCGACCATCGAACGAATCACGCACAATTCGTCGGCATGTTGGGCCGTCTTGGCGAACAA
>JAEUIL010000282.1 GCA_016794255.1 Planctomycetaceae bacterium
CGATCGTGAATCAGCGTGCGTCGCTGGCCGGTGGAAACGTCGACCACTGAAACATTCCAGCGACCATCGATCACATCGTGAAATGCCACGCGACGACCGCCGGAGCACCACTGCTGACACGCCACGCGATGGGCGTCTTCGGTGTGGATGTCGCGAGCCAAAACGGTCTCGACGCCGGTCGCACGATCGACGATGCACACCTCGCCGCTGTAGCCGTTGGCGGCGGTCGACGCGAAGAATAAGATCTGCTTCCCCTCGGGGCTCTCGGGATTGCAGACGTAATAGCTGTGAATCGTGTGTCGCGCCGGCTTGCCCACGGCATCGCGAACCGTGACTCCGTTGCGCCACGGTGTGAGCGGATCACCCTGAGCATAAACAAGCGACGGAACGCCAATTGCGAGCAGCGTCGCGATCCACAGCCGTGAAAATACCCGACCCATATGCAGTACCACGAGAGACTCCTGAGCGAAGGCTTGAAGCGACGTTGACCAGCGCCCGACATCGAATTCATGTGCGGCGGCTGTTTAACGACCAACTCTATCTGCCGATCGGGCAGGGTACAAGTTTCGCCCTCGCAACCTGGGGCTAAAGTGATCGGGCGATTAGCAGAGGTCAGACCGCGTGAAGGCGGTAGTCCCCCTTCAACGGGAACTGCACGCCGTGCTGTTGTTCGACGAGGGCGCGAGTTCGGCGGTGGTCGGCATTTCCCGGACGAGTTTCGTGCCGGCGATCATGCGATAGTCTTTGCCGCGCCAGTGGACGCGATTGTTGAACATGGCGCGAATCAGGACGTAGATCATCAACACGTCCTTGGCGGTGACGACCCACCAGTGCTTGAAGGCCACGGGTTGCGAGCGAATCCAGCCGACGATTAACGCCTCGGTGATGGTCTTAACCACCATGCAGCCGAGGATCCAGGGGAGACTGTTCCAGCCACCGGCAATCGCGAGCAGCAACCAAATCATCGGCGGGTTGCCGAGCATTTCGAGCAGATAACCCCACCAGGCCATGCGAAACCGCATCGCCGCATGCCGCGACTGGCGGCGTATGAACGACTGCCACGACCAGCGGACGTGCACGGTCCAGGCGGGGATTTCGGAGAGATACAGCTTCCAGCCGCCCCGGCGAATGGCGAGCCCCAGGAGAAAGTCGTCCGCCGCCGTGTCGCGCACCACGCCGAAGTCGCCGATTGACGCGAGGGCTTTGCGGCGGCACAACATCCCTTTGCCCATCACGCAATCTTCGATTCTCAGCACTTTGCTGACCACGGCAAGAATACACGGATACTCGGTCAACCGCAGGTTTTCGATCGCCGCGGCGGCCGATTGATCGTCGACGCCGACCACGGGTTGATAGACCAGCCCGACACGTTCATCACGCATCGGTTGCACGAGCCGGGCCATCTCGTCCCGGTAGATTCGCACATTGCTGTCGCTCAAGAGCACCAACTCGTGCTTCGCATGCGGCAACATCGCCTCGAGATTGACGATCTTCGGGCTGGCGGCGGTCCCTTCGCAGCCGGTGAGAATCAACACATCGCGTCGCGGGTAACGCTCGGCAACTTGCCGGACCAACACGATCCCCGGATCGTCGTCGCGATCGCAACCGAAAATGATCTGCAACGGTTCGTAATCGATTTCGAAAAACGAAACCAGATTCGATTCGAGGTTCTCATCGACGCCGGCGATCGGTTTGAGCACCGTGACGCCTGGCCGATAATCGGCCACGATGGTCTTGAGCGTGCGCTGACGGCGATACACGAACCATACGACGACAATCACCATGATGGCGAAGTAGCCAATCGCAACGGCAAGTGTGATCGTGGGGAGTGAATCGGACACAGAGATGTCTCTTCAACAACGACTTGCCGCCGGGCCGGAATGATCCGCGCAGCTCGCACAGAATATCTCTAACGAACGCGGTCGATAAACTCAACCCAGACTTGCCCAGCGGTGGCAAAATGGCCGCAAATGGGCGAAGCTGACGCCGCCGTGGCCGTTAATCGCCGTGTAACTGGCGCAACCGGGCCGAGGTTCGTAGCATCCATTGAATGCGCTCGAACTCGTCGAGCCACTCTTGGGTAACGGCGGCCAGCAGCGGCGTGTCGGTCGCTCCAATGCCCGTGGGACAGGCGGCCCGCTGCTGCTTGGCGATCACCTCGCGATACTTGGCCAACGTCCGATCGCCATACACGCCGCAGAAGTGATCGTCCTCGCTGAGAAAGATCATGGTCGGCACGCGCGCTCCGCCGCAGATTTTGACCGCCGTGGTCAAATCGGGATGCGCATCGCGATCGACGAATCGCAACTCCACGCGGTCACACGCGGCGGCGAAATGGTCGAAAATCGGACACTGATTCACACAGTCGCCACACCACGCGCCGGCGATACACAGGACTTTCATGCGCCGCGTAAATTGACCGAGCAACTGCCGTTGGCCGTCGGTCAAACGCACTTGGTCGTGGACCTGCTGCCAACGCTGACGTTGATCGTCGTTGCCGTATTGGCGCAAGAAGTCTTGGTAGGTTAGTCCGACGGCAAATTTTGAAGTGAAATCAAACATGGCACCAGGATAACCCAATCCGCACGAGACCAAAAGGAGCCGGGATGGGCGATTGTGCCAATTCATCGTTTGCCCGTCGGTAACGCGGCTTTGAGGCCGGAGAACCGGCGAGCCCGGCTAGGATCGAGCGTGCAGGCTGGTTAAACTTGGGATGTTGCCCCGGATGAGTCGCGCATCCGAAAGCACGTAGCGCATGGGACGTGTTCTTGGCAACGCTTGGCAGGCCGCGACGCTGGGAATCGCTCCACGGAGCAGATTCTCGGATCACGTGCAGGGCATTTGATAGTTAAGCAGTGCGGATGACGTCCAACTCTGGTAGCACACCATCGACGGTCGACCAAGCTCGCGATTCGGTAACGCTTGACCTTACCGAGATCGTGCAGCAGATCGTGGGCCGTTGGCATCGCGATTCGCAGCCCGACACGCAGGCCGCGTTGCTCGAGCATCCAGAATTGCAGGCGCATGCGTCGTTGGTCGTGGACTTGGCCTATGAAGAGTATTGTCAACGACGCGAGCAGGGAGAGTCGGTCGATCACCGCGAGTTTTGTTGTCGATTTCCTCAGGTCGAGGCGTCGCTCGAACGGTTGATTGCCGATCACGACTGGCTGGTGAGTCACGCGGCTTCGCTGCTCGATCGGGCACACCCGACACCGGTGTGGCCCAAGCTCGGCGAGCAAGTGCTGGACTTTACCTTGGTTCAGCCGTTGGGGCGGGGGGCGGTCGCACGGACGTTCGTCGCTCGGCAACGAGCCTTGGGCGATCGGCTGGTGGCGATCAAGCTCACGCCGAGCAGCTCGCAAGAAGCGCGGACGCTGGGCCGACTGCACCACACGGGCATCGTGCCGATCTATTCCGTCGAGCATGACCCCGAACGGCGGCTGTCGTTGATGGTCATGCCGTATTTGGGTGGAGCAACGCTCGAACACCTGATCAATCGGATGCAAACGCCCAAGGCGAAACCACTCTCGGGCCAGTTGCTGTTCGATACGATCGCCGAGGTCAACGCGTCATTGCCCACCGTCGATCCGCTGCCACCGGCCGAATACGATCTTGCCGCGGCAGACAAGTTGGGCACGGCCATCCATTTGGTCAGTTCGCTGGCAGCGGCCCTGCAACATTCGCACTCCAAAGCGATCATCCATCGCGATCTGAAGCCGTCGAACGTCTTGCTCACGCCGGCGGGGCAACCGATGCTGCTCGACTTTCATCTGGCCGACGATCCGCAGCGCGAAGTGGCGACCGTCGGCGGGACGCTGGCGTATATGTCGCCCGAACAGTTGCACGAGTTGCGGAGCGGCGTGCGCAATCCGCAGATTGACGGCCGGGCGGACATTTATTCGCTCGGTGTGCTGTTCCTGCAAATGCTCACAGGCAAGGTGGCGTTTCGAGTGCCGCGTGGCCTGCCTGTGCCGCAGACCATCGAGTTGCACGAGACACTGCGCGAGATCCGCTGGAGTCGCGATCGCATCGAACGACAAGGTATCGAGCCGGCGTTTGCCCCGGTCATCGAACGATGTTTGCGAGTCGATCCCGCGGCGCGTCCGGCGTCGGCCGACGCGTTTATTCGTGAACTGCACGCCTGTCAGCATGAGATGCAGTATCGGAGTCGGCGCAGTTGGCTGCGCGGGCTCGGCAGTTTGGCACTCGGCGCGTTCGCGACCTGGGGACTTGCGACGCGTTTGCTCAAGGAGTCGCCGCCAGGACCGGCGGTGGCCCCGGTCGTCGATTCGGCCGCGTTGTTTGCCGAAGAACTGCGGGCGGGTCGCGCGTGTCTTGAGCAGCAAAAGTTTGCCGAGGCGGCGACTCATTTCGAGTCAGCGGCGAGGCACAATCCCGCCGCAGGCTTGCCGTCGCTCGGCAACGGTAAGGCGCAGTTGGCATTGAAGAACTTGGACGCCGCGGCATATCACTTTTCGGTCGCTCGCTCACGGCTGCAAGATATTTCCGCGATCACGGGCACGGCGGAAACGTACTCACTGCAAGGACGCTATGACGAGGCGATCCGCTACTGGCGGCAAGTGCGCAGCAAGCTCGGCGATGATCCGGCGGTGCTCAACAATCTCGGCCACGCGCTGGCCAAGTCGCATGTGTACCCCGAAGCCGAGCGGATCTTCAACGACTTGATCGCTCAACACCCCGAGTTGCAACAACCCTATTTGAACCGCCTGTACCTGTCCTACTCACGAGCGGTAGTCAATCCGAACTTCGATCCGACGGCGATGCTGGCCGATGCCGAAACGGCGCTGCGAATCGGACCGGCGAGTGGTTCGCTCTACTCCGTTTACGCCGCGCTATTGGTGCGTGCCTCAGCGAACAATCCCAAGCTGCTCGATCAAGCGCTCGTTGCGTATGGGAAAGCGCTCGAGGCCGGCATGCCCCTCGCGGCGATTAAAACAATGCGCGGACACGAATCGCTGGTAGCTCATCCGGGATTTGCAGCGCTGCAAGAGTCGTCGCTCACGGCGACCCAACGGTTCTTGACGTTCAATCCGCAGCTGGTCATGCCAGTGGCCGTTCAGCTGACGTGGCCCGAGGAAACGAAGCCCGATTGATCGCGGCTATACCGAGATCGCCGCGTCGGGATGCGATTTCTCGAACGCCGTGATTTTGTCTTCGTGCTGCAACGTCAGGCCGATATCGTCGAGGCCGTTGAGCAGGCAATGCCGGCGGAAGGCGTCGACCTCGAACTTGACGTTGAGCCCTTGATTGTCGCGGATCGTGCAATCTTCGAGGCTCACGGTCAACTGATAACTCTTGCTCGCCGCGGCGCGACGGAACAGATCATCGACCTGCGCTTCGTCAAGCCGGATGGGCAACATGCCGTTCTTGAAGCAGTTGTTGTAAAAGATGTCGGCAAAGCTCGGGGCAATGACCACGCGGAAGCCGTAATCTTCGAGCGCCCACGGAGCATGTTCACGACTGGAACCGCAGCCAAAGTTGCGCCGCGCTAGCAGCACGCTTGCGCCGCGATACTCGGGCCGATTTAGTTCAAACTCAGGATTCTCGGTTTTGCCATCTTTCTGAAACCGCCAATCGTAAAACAAGAACTGGCCGAAGCCGGTGCGTTCGATCCGCTTAAGGAACTGCTTCGGGATGATCTGGTCGGTATCGACGTTCGGCCGGTCCATGGGAACGACCGTGCCGGTGAGAACGGTAAAGGGTTTCATAGTCTTATGTGGTTTAACGGTTGCAAGGTGATATTTGACAATCCGCGGACATCTAAACGAGGTCGAGCGCGACCAACGGTCGCGGCTTTATGGTGATCTAAGCCTGATACTTCCACTCACGCACATCGACGAAGTGACCCGCGATCGCGGCCGCGGCGGCCATGGCGGGCGACACCAGATGCGTGCGACCGCCGGCACCTTGGCGACCCTCGAAGTTGCGATTGCTCGTCGAGGCACAGCGTTGCCCCGGCGTCAGCACGTCGGGATTCATCGCCAGGCACATGCTGCAACCCGCTTCACGCCACTCGAAGCCCGCGGCCTTGAACACTTGATCCAAGCCTTCTTGCTCGGCCTGACGCTTGATCTGTCCACTGCCGGGGACCACCATCGCGCTCACGCCGCTGTTGACGTGATAACCGCGCGCCACAGCGGCGGCGGCCCGTAAGTCTTCGATCCGGCTGTTCGTGCACGAGCCGATGAACACGCGATCGAGTTTGATATCGGCGATTGGTGTGCCGGGCTTCAAGGCCATGTAGTTCAACGCCGACTCGGCCGACTTGCGCTCGTTGGCGTCGGCCAACTTGGCCGGGTCCGGAACCGTGGCGTCGATCGAGGCGACTTGGCCCGGGTTGGTGCCCCAGGTGACTTGCGGTCGGATATCAGCTGCCTTGAGCACGAGCACCTTGTCGTACTTCGCTCCCGGATCACTCGGCAACTTCCGCCACTCGGCGACACACGCCTCGTAGTTCTTCGGCGAGAACGGACGCCCTTTGCAGTACGCGAAGGTCTTGTCGTCCGGTGCGATCATGCCGGCGCGAGCGCCCGCTTCGATAGTCATGTTGCAGACGGTCATGCGCTCTTCCATCGACAAGGCCCGAATCGCGTCGCCCGTGTACTCGATGCAATAGCCTGTGCCGCCGTCGGTCGTGATCTGGCCGATGATATAGAGCACGATGTCCTTGGCGGTCACGCCGCGCGGACGCTCGCCATCGACCCGAATTTCGAATGTCTTCGGCCGATATTGCAGCAACGTCTGTGTGGCGAGCACGTGCTCGACTTCGCTCGTGCCGATGCCGAACGCCAACGCGCCGAACGCGCCGTGCGTAGCCGTGTGACTGTCGCCACAGACGATGGTCTGGCCCGGCTGCGTGATCCCCAACTCGGGCCCGATCACGTGCACAATGCCCTGCTGCGGATCGTGCAGGTCGTACAACTGGATGCCGAACTCTTTGCAGTTGTTCCGGAGCGTGTCGATCTGTTGCTTGGAAATCGGATCGGCAATCGGCAAGCTGCGATCAGTCGTGGGGACGTTGTGGTCCGGCGTGGCAAACGTGAGTTGCGGACGGCGCACCTTGCGGCCAGCCAATCGCAACCCTTCGAACGCTTGCGCACTCGTAACTTCGTGAACCAGATGACGATCGATGTACAGAACGGTCTGTTTGCCCGGTTCGTCGTGAACAACGTGAGCGTCCCAGATCTTCTCGAACATGGTCCGCGGCGTGGAGGTAGCCATGAGCAACTCGCAATGCAGGGATGAACAACAGCCTTTCGCCGCCGAAGCAACGGAGGACAGAGCGGCAAACCCTCAGTTTATCACGAATCGCGTGGTCTGGCGAGGTGCCGATTGTCGGCCTCTTGCCACCGAATTCCTTGACGATCAAGTCGTGTCCCGCCGGGAAATCGTCGTCGGCTTCAATCTCATCAGCGTGGCTGCTTGTAAAGCCGAGCGGGGCCCCTTCCGGGTCATTTTTTGACGGTCGCTTGCGGCGCGAATTTCGTGATGCTCCAACTCAACTCGTTGTCCGCACCCGCGATGATCCGCTGATAGCGACGTGGCAGGCCGTTGCTCGGATCGAACTCGGCGCGGAGGATCACCTGCGAGCGTTGCGCGACGCCGAACGCTTTTTGCGGCGTCTCGGCCAACTCCAATTCCAGCCGCAAGGTTTCGAGCATTCCGGTCACCGTCCACGCCTGCCAGGTTTCGACCCGTTTGGGGGTAACGCCGTCGCGAGTGAGCGCGACCGGTTGCCCCCCGCGGACCTCGACGACCACCATGCCGGCGCGTCTCCCCGTGATCTC
>JAEUIL010000300.1 GCA_016794255.1 Planctomycetaceae bacterium
CCGCTGGGCAAGACTGTAGGTCAGCAGCGTGCCGCTCCCTTGCATGACAACCAAGTACTGCCGACAGGGCGAGAACGCAAGACTGGCCGAGTTGTCGCCGCTGGCATTCAACGGCAGCGAGAAACCATAGAGATCGCGGAGACCGGCCCCTGACGCACAATCATAGGCAAAGATCTTGGGATCTTGGTTCTGCGGTCGTTGGGCAGGATCGGTAATGTCCTCGACATACTCGGGCCGAATGTTGCCGCTGGCGACGTAGATCTCTTGTCGCACGGGACTGCCCGACGCCGAGTAAATCAACCGACTGATCGGCGTAAACAGTCCGTAGCAACGATTCATGTTGACCGCCGACTGGCTCTGGCCCAGCGTGCTGGGGTCGAACAGCTCGAGACCTGCCGAACGAGCGCCGCCGCCCCGACCGTATCGTCCGCGACCGATATTGATCAACCGGTTGTCGATTGCGGGCAGCACATACAAGAAGTCTTTGACACCATCTCGGCCGACACCGTCGATCGGCTGCGGCGATAGCTTCGTATGAATCATCTCGGCACTGAAGCCTGCGAGCGGCTTGCCATCCACGGCGTACTTGAGTCGAGCAATGCCGGTGTAGCCCGGGATGTAAAGCCAACGGGCGTTGTCATGTTCGAGCCACATCGAGTTGTACGGCCCGAGGCCGACCGTGGCCGGCTGACCGGTGATCTGTCCGTTGCTCATCTGCGGCAGATACGACTTGTACACCTTGCGTTCGACGGCACGACGCGAGAAGTCGAGCTTCGAGTAGAAGTAGTTGTACTCGCAAACGCCGATCGCCCGGTCGGCTTCGCCCGGGGCGTCGATCACGGCGTAATTGGGACCTTGCGAAATGCCGATCATCGCGGCAGCCAACGTCGCAAATCGTTGCGGGTCGTTCTTGATCTTCGCGGTGATATCGAAGCGAATCGTCAGCTCGCCCGTGGGAGCGCCGGGGAACGTCGTGCGGTATTTCCCCGTCGAGTCGGCGAGCAGGTCGGCCGGCGCGTCGGGCATCGACAGCGCTATCCCGGCACGCGAGATCGTACACTCGCCGTAAGCTTGGCGCAAAAACTGACGACCGGCACCACCGACATTGATGTAACGCTGGCGTTGCAGGCCTTTGATGGTCTCAAACGCGGTCGGAGGCAGCGATTTGCCTGTAGCGTCCACCGTGTCTTGAATCGATTTGATGATCGACAACCGCTCGGTGTTGCCGTTCGCATCGAGGTCGAGTCGGTAGCTGCCAAACGTGATGCCGTGCTTGGTCGCGATCGGGGCACCCGCCTTACGGGCGCCACCGACGACCAGCTCGTCATTGTAGAGCGGCGCCTGTGCCGACGGCCAGCAAGCCGCGTGCAGGCGAATGTCTTTGCGGAACGCGTCGGCATCGTGCCAGTTATCGAGCGGCACCGACACCACACCGCTGCAAGTTTCGTACACGCCGTTGGGCGTGCTTACCCGATAGTTGCGATCGAACACGATATACAAGCGCCCCCGGGTAACCACGAGCTTGGCGTCGTCCAGATCCCAACCGCTTTTCACGCCCGGTGTTTCGCGCACCAGCTTGCGTGTCTCGGCCTGAAAGCAAACCGGCGGCTGCTCGAACTTCGCGGTGTGCGGATTGAAGCGGACAATGCCCGCGCCGTCGGCCACGTTGCTGATATAGATGCGGCCTTGATCGTCAACCTCGACCGATTGGCCACCTTGATACAAACCGCTCGACGAGCCACCGAGCATGTTGTAACCCCGCGGATCGTTCCAGCGGGGATTGGCCAACTCGCGTTCCTCGGTCGTATGAATCGCGAAGCCATCGAGCGGCAACGTGATCGTCTCGTCACCCTGCTTATTGAGCCACGCCCGATCGAGCGGCACCTCGATCAGCATCTTCCGCCACTCTTTGAGCTTGGTCGTCGCGGTGTCGTAGATCGCCTTGCGATACGAGAAATACAGACTGACCTTGGTCGGATCGTCGGGAGCGAAAGTCTGGCGCGATAGGATCGTGCCATTGTTCGAGGCAATGCCGGGCAAATCGGCATCGGTGATGACCGGATACGTGATCGAATCGGAGGTGACCGTTCGCGAGGCAGCGGCGAGCTTTTGCACACGAAGCTTCGTCAGATCGGGAAGTGCAATCCGCGGTGCCGCCGATGTCTCGAGTTTCGACCCCAGCTCGATCGCGGCGAAGCCGTTGTTCTGCGCAGGCAAAGAATTGGCGATCGTCACCATCGGCACCGGGCTGACCTGGGCGCTGTGGACCGCCTTGCCCGTGGCGTCTTTCACATCGACCGTCACCGCCGAGCAAGCGCCGAACCCCGCGAGATCAATCACGAGCGCCTCGGGCGTGAGCCGATCGCTGAGGTTGACGGGCAACGTCTTCGCGCCGCTTGCGCCGGTCAACCGCACCGTGGCGTTCAACTGCGCGTGCGTTTGCCGCCATTGGTCGAGCTGCGGAAACTGCACGATCAACTCATCGCCATTGCGAAAGATCGTCTCGGCGCAGTACGACGGAGAAACGTTCAGCGCGAGCAGGGTGAGGCCAGCAATCCAGAGCGAGCGTAGCCAGTGAGCGTG
>JAEUIL010000310.1 GCA_016794255.1 Planctomycetaceae bacterium
CAGATCGCTGAGCTGATTGCTCTCGACGCCGCCGACGTTGTGTGAGCGGTTCAACTGAGCCAGATTGAAGGCGAGTGTGTGTTCGGACCACGGATTGTGGCAGCGAATGCACTCGGCCCGAGCGGAGAACCGCCAGGTTTGCGTTCGTTTGCCACCAGGTTCGTGCGGGTCACGCACCTCGAACGTGCGATTCTTGCCGCCGCGATCGACGAGCGTCGCGTCGGTTTGAGCGTCGTTCCACTCGTAGCTATAGCCGAGCCACTCGCGACCGTCGTAGTGCAAGATCTGCGTCTCGATACGTCGCCGTGTCGTCGGATCGCCCGCGGTCATTTCCAACGACAACGTCTTGGCCAAGACCGTGTGCGTGGGAAAGTCGGTCGCCCGGCTGAATTGCGAACCGGGAACCGGCGTAGGACGCGGTCGAATGCGGATCGGCTCGCGACTCGGCACGCCGATCAGTCGCTCGGCCACGGCGTGATCGCTCCATTGCCCGGCGTTGATTACAAACGGCAACACGCCCGGGGCGGGCTCGTGCTTCGCCGCCGAGTTGAATAGCCCCGTGGCGCTGAGCGTGCGCGGGAACGGATTCTCTTCCTTGGTCACCGGATTGCGGACGAGCGTGTAGATGGCTCCGTCTTCGTAGTCGAGCAGATACAATTCGCCGGCGCGATCTTCGGCAAAGTCGACAATGCGGACCGTGGGATCGATCAGCTCAACGCGCTCGCCGAGCTTGCCGTCGGTAACTTTCGCACCCCAAATGCGTCGCGTTTCCCAATCTCCAAAGACATACGAGCCGACGAGCTCCGGATGCTGCTTGCCTCGATAGACGAAACCACCGGTGATCGAAGCCCCTTCGGTGTGTGGAATTTCCATCGTGGCGGGAACGATGGGCGTCGGGCCTCGTTTGCCTTCGATGTGAACCGGTTGACTCCCTTCGACGATACTCCAACCGAAGTTGTCGCCGCGGCGCACGTTGTACACGAGCTCCCACAACTCCCAACCGACATCGCCCACCCATAGCTCGCCGGTCTGGCGGTCGAAGCTCATCTTCCATGGATTGCGCATGCCATAGGACCACGTTTCGCCCCGCGCTCCGTCGAGACTAACGAACGGGTTATCGGCAGGAATCGCGTAGTTGCGTCCCTGTTCGCTGCGCCGAACATCGATCCGCAGTACCTTGGAGAGCAGCGTGGTCATATCCTGGCCCGACTTGCGGCCATCGGGCGGAAACGCGAACCCACCGTCGCCGGACGAGATATAAAGACAACCATCGGGCCCAAACTTGAGACAGCCGCCGTTGTGTCCCCCTTCGAGCCAAGCGATGACGAGCTGTTCGCTGGCCAAATCGCAAGTGGGTGGCTCGGTCGCGTTGACTCGATAGCGAACGACGCGCGTGCCATCAGGGCGTTGACCTAGCGCTCGGTCGCGATTGCGCACGACATAACAGACGTAGCAATAGCGGTTGTGGGCAAAGTCGGGATCGAATTCGAGGCTATAGAGCGAATCGAGCGCAACTTGGTCGTCCTTGGCAAGCGTGCGATTCAGTTGAGCGACCGCTTGCTGACAATCGAGAAAGACCGGAGCCGACGTCGCCGCGCGATCGGTCGGCAAGACGTAGATTTTCCCCTCGCGCTCGCCAACGAAGAAACGATCACTCGTGCGTTCATGAGCGATCAACGTCGTGTGCTTGAAGCCCATTTGCGGATAGAACCGCTCGGCCCGATAAGGCGGGGGTGGCTCGGGCCGACCGCGAAAGTTGGACGTGGTCCACACGGTCCGCGCGGCCTCAGAACTGGACTTGTTCGTAGAGTCCTGGACAGGCTGCGCATGAGCCCCGGACGAGGTGACAAGAGCGAGCAGGACGACGAGCCACGAGCGACGCAAACACCACATTCCGCCATACCTCAGGATCGAGCAGAGACATCGACGCAAATTGATCGATGCCATTCTAATCCGAGAGTTGGCCGCGAGACACGCCCCCCGTGACGGTGAGTTGCCAAACGGTGAAGAGCCAAATGTCTGGGCTGGACCACTAGATTCCAACCAATTTGAAAGGTGACGTTTCTTCCGCCTCAACCACAAGAACAGCGAAATCATCTTGGCAACGGACTAGCTCTCGATTTAGGCACGATTTTGAATCTTCAAGATTACATGCGATCCGGATAAAGGGTGATTCGCTGACGGATGCAATCGAGGTTTTGGTAATATGCTAGCCGCACTGACTGAGTCGAACCATCTCCTAGCCAAGTGTCAAAGAATTTGCGATGCCCACAACTTCTGAAACTTTCGCGATGGCAGTTCGCTACCACGAGACGGGGCAGCTCGTCCAAGCTGAAAACATTTATCGACAAATTCTTGAGGTCGATCCGACGCACGCCGACGCTTGGCATTTGCTGGGCGTGGTTGCAAACCAAACTGGCC
>JAEUIL010000328.1 GCA_016794255.1 Planctomycetaceae bacterium
CGGAACGGGGCGAGCTTGACCGAGGCCAAGGAACTAGCGCGTCACACGGACATCAAGATGACGATGAAGTACACCCATATCGGCATCGAGGATCAAGCCAAGGCCGTGGAGGCTCTAAAGTGTCAGTGGATTGGCAGTGATTCGGGCGTCTCGGGCGGTCATTCACTGACACTGCCTGCCCCTGCCTGTCCCGCTGACCTCGAAGTCCCAAAACACCAAAACCCCTGCGGTGACAGGGGTTCTGGCGTTCATTGTCCTGATGTGTCGCCCGATGTCTCAGACGACTGTCAGTGGAGGCGGCGGGAATCGAATGCGGTGCCGGTTTTGACGCAACGATTTGCCCTGTCAAACGATACGAAAACTGCACCTTGGCAAGCGCTGCACGGGCGCTGCAGTCTGCGAACAACGATTGGCTTTGCTTGTCGCAACTCGACGCTCGGTTGCAATCCGTGATCGCCCATTGGGAGCAATTGCCCGAGCATGTGAAGCTGGCCGTCGCAGCGCTCGTCCGTCCGCAGGTGAAGTGATCGTTCATATTCGCCAAAGTGTCCTGCTCGGAACGAAGCAAAAATAGTGGAGGCACTATGCCTCCAACCCGCGTTACGTTACATGGTTCCGGCCCCGCGTCAGAGCAACGGCCGCAAGGCCATGAACTTCGCCTGCACTTGATCCCAGGTGGGGAACGGACCATAGCACAGCAAGCGACATTGGTTTTCGTACTCGGCGCCGATCACGGCCGCCAAAACCGGTGAGGGGAACAAAGCGTCGCTGTTCGCAAAGCTCATTCCTTCCGGGCAAACGTAGCTCTTGGGGAAGCTGGCCAGGCTAACCTGATCGTAGTTCGCCTTGATGGCCGCATACTCGGGCGATTGGAGCATGGCGACGACTTCGGCTTGCTCCGCGAGTCGGTACAGGTCGTAGTAGTGCCGAGCGTAGCCGCCAAGCGGTCGCCCTTCGCTTTTGAGCAACTCGATTTTGCCGTGGATCGCAAACAGCTTCTCGACGAACGTCCGGCGGAAATGGAGGAGGCGCATGTGAACGCCCCTTCATCTTCCGCACCGAGCGACACGCCCGCCTCCGTTAGAAAGCGAGCCAAATAGGATTGAAGCGTGATGATTGTCGTCGGTTCGCGGCCGCTTGCGGTTCCCGCTTCCAGCAGCACGCGGTCGACGACTTCGCCGGGACCGCCGAACCGCTGGAGGAACGAAAAACGGTCACTACGACCGAAGCCGCCGATCGTTTGGCTTTCTTTCGCAACGTAGGTCAGGGCGGGATGACCGCCGACTGCGTCACGTAATCCCTTCAGTTCGCGGTCAATCGCCTTTTTCCCTAGCGCCGGATCGAAGGCGAGAGGATCGAGGAACAGGTCGATGTCTTCTGAAAACCGCTGAATCAGGTTCCAGCCTTTGGAGAGACTCGTACCGCCCTTGAAGATCACCTTGTCTCCGGCGACGGCAGTAATGATCCGCAGGGCTTCGGTGACGAAGTAATCCTTTTCGATGATCCCGGCGCGCAATCCCTCCCCGGCGAAATGTTGCGCCGCTCTGAGCACGGCCTGCTCGAAATCGGGATGCTCAAAAAGTTTCACGCGCGTCGTTGCTCCTTGGCCTGCCATTGGTGGGCGCAGGCTAACGGGAACAGCAATCCAAAGTCAAACTTCGAGAACGGATTGAGCGAGGCGCGCAGCGCCTTGAGTGCCTTCGGGCTTTTCCCGAGCGTTTCGCCGATAGCCCCCAGCATCGCCCGCACGCGCGGCGGCTCGGAAGGCGCGACGGAAAGTAATCGCTCGAAGCGACCCTTCTCCGCACAGAGCTTCAATGTGCGTTTCACGGTTTCCTGCGGCGACAACTCGCTCGTTCGGCCGCTGTGACGCATGAAGTCCAAGAATGCGGCATCGGCCTGCGACAGTCCGGCCCAGGCCGCTGGCCGCCGCGTGTGGATCACCGTGTCGTCCCCCATGAGCTTACGCGGTAGGCTCTGGGCAGACGTCGCCACTTCCGCCCGGCGCGGATTCTGGGTCGTGAACCCCAGCAGGTTCGCAGCGGCGATACCGGACGGGAACACGGTGGCCTGCTTGGCGGCTAAGGTCCGGATCGCCGCCGGGTTCGGGCGACTCCTGCCGAAGCTGGTCTCGCGGCCGCGGTAGTACAGTCCTTTACTGAGCCGCTCGACTTCTTTGGCACGGGCGAGCCTCGACAGCGCTTGGGCGACCGCGAGAAACGGAAGATCGCCAAAGTCGTCCAGCCGCCACAACCGCTCGCCGCCGCTCTCGATCCTCTGGCGGACGAGAGTCGCGGCACGGCCCGACGTCTTGGAGTTTGCGGTGTGGGTTCCCATGCTGAAAGTATTGGGCAACGCGGCATAGTTGTCAAGTTTTTATGTTGTAAAACTTGACATTTAGCGACGACGAGGGACAACTACCGACTTAAACGGACAGGTTCGGTCAATTGCTCATCAGAAACGACGGCTGGAAGTGGAGGCGACTTGCTTCCAACCCGCGTCGCGTAACGTTTCAGGGCACTTTTGCCCAATTGCCCCTGCGCCGGGCCGGATGTATTTCCGCAAGCCAAATCGTCGTGCTTACGACGCAATTGCAATGGGTCGGTGCGCCGTCCAAGCGAGCGGCAGGAAACTCGTCGTCACACGCTCTTCTCAAACTCGCGGACAAACGCCGTCACCGTGGTGCCCATCGCTGCGCACCACCACTTCAATTGAACCAGGTCGAGCCGACGCTCCCCCCGCTCGACTTTGCTCACGTAGGACTGCGTCTGCTTGAGTTTCTTGGCAAGCTCGACTTGCGTCACCCCCGCGCGCTCGCGAGTTTCCCGTAGTAGGCGGGTGAACGCGCGGTAGTCATCGGTAAATGTGGATTTCGGCATTTGCGAGCCATTGCCTAGAACGCGGCGCATGATAAAGTTCGTTATGGAATAGTCCTATTAGGACTACATTTCTTGCCACGGCTGGCGCACGGACGAAAGGTGCTTTATCGTGAGCCGGTGCTGCATACGACTTTCGCAAGCCTGCCCTTGGGGCCAAGTCGCCGAGAGGGCGTTCTTCCGCCGGCAATGTGACGGAGCTTTCCGGCAAAAACTTCGGCCTGCTGATCGCCTACGTTCTGCCGGGCTTCGTGCTGCTCTACGGCTTGCAGCCGGTTTCCAGTGCGATCAACGGGTGGCTCAGCGTCTCGCCCACCATCCCCGCCAGTATCGAATCGCTGTTCTTCGTCACCGTCGCTTCGACGGCGGCGGGCATGACGGTGAGCGCCGTCCGCTGGCTCCTGATCGACTCGCTGCATCATGTAACAGGACTGCGACGCCCGGTTTGGGACGACGCGAAGTTGCAACAGAACATCGATGCCTTCGACGCGATCGTCGAGGCGCACTACCGCTATTACCAGTTTTACGCCAACACTCTGATCGCGCTTCCCATCCTCTTCGCGGTCGCTTTGGCGACCAAGCAAGCGTGGGCTCGCACTCCGCTACCACTTGCTGCGTTCGGCGTGATCGAGATTACGTTTCTGGCGATGTCGCGCGACACGCTGCGCAAGTATTACCGACGCACCAGTCGACTTCTCGGCACCTCTCCCCAGCCCAAAGAAAGGAGGAAGATCATGGGAAATGGCCACGGCAAACCGCCCAAAGCGGACAAGCCCACCGGCAAACCCAAGAAGCCTGCAAGTAGGCGAAAGTGACGCTGAACGGCTTCTCTGTTCGACCGGTCGTGGGCTGACAACTCACGGCCGGTCGGACGCTTCACTTTGCACTGTGCCCGCCGGCAATCGAGAAGTGAAATTGTGAACCAGGGGCGAACGAGTGCCGTGCGATTGGGGTGTCTCCGGCATGAAGGGATTGGACTGAGCCGTTCGCGGACGCGGCTCGACTGCGTAACCGGCCAACGCACACGGCTCTTGTCCAACCGCTCGGCCTCCATGTTTGAGTCAACGTCCGATCCGCCCTAAACTCAACGCACTACGATTCCCAATCCATAGACGGGAACAGGTGCGATGGCGGGTACTTGGAAGACGGTTCGCGTGTTCATTTCCAGCACGTTCCGCGACATGCACGCGGAACGCGATCATCTGGTCAAAGTCGTCTTCCCTCGACTGCGGCAATGGTGCGGCGAGCGACGGCTGCACTTGGTCGATATCGACCTGCGCTGGGGCGTCACCAAGGAAGAAGCCGACAACGGCAAGGCACTCGAAATCTGCTTGCAGGAAATCGACGGCAGCCGACCGTTCTTTCTCTGCTTGCTTGGAGACCGCTACGGTTGGGTGCCCGACGAACTGCCACCAGAGGAAATGTATCAGTTCCACGGTTTGCAGTCGCAAACGCACCTTTCGATCACACACTTGGAAATCCAACATGCGGCCCTGGCGCCCATTGCCCGTACCGATGGGCAAGCGAAGCCGATATGTCAGCAATCTTTCTTCTACTTCCGCGCGTCCGGTTGCGTGCCTGCCGCCGATCTCGTTCCACCGGCCTATCGTGATGCACATAGCCGAACGTTTTTTGAGTCGCTGCCCGAGCGGTCGGCGATGCTCGACGTGTTGAAGCTGGCGATCCGTAAACGTTATGCCGCCGACGATCGAGTTTTCGACTACGAGGTATCGTGGGACGCCGATGCCGAAAATCCTGAAGACGACCGCTTACATGGAAGGTTGACCGCGCTTGCCGCATTTGGTCGTCGCGTGGAAGCCGATATCCAGCGAGGTATTTGCGAGCAATTTGCCGAACACTTGGCCGCACTGGCCGAGCCGGTCGATCCTGTCGAGGATGAACGCGCCCAGCACGCCGCCTTCATCGAAAACCGCACGCGGGTCCACGTGCCGAGGCTCGGTGTCGAACAAGCCGTAAGCGATTACGTCTGGGGCACGAGCGAGCGTCCCTTGGTGCTCAGCGGTCCGCCGGGCAGCGGCAAAAGCGCCATCCTGGCCCACTGGCTCAAACAGAACGCCGAGCTAGATCACAACACTTGGCTGGCCAAGCGCGACGGCGCAACGCCTGTGCTTGCCCGGTTCATCGGCGCCAGTTCCGCCTCGACCAATCTGACGCGGCTGCTGGCCGGCATTTGCGAAGAATTGCGGCGGCGTCTCGAACTCACCGAGATCGTGGAAGAGGAAGTCGAGGTCGGCCCCGGCCAAAAGGAAAAACGGACGCGCACGCAAAACATGGAAGTCCCCGCCGATCCGATGGAGGTCATGCGCAAATGGCCCAAGTTTCTGGCAGCCGCCGCCGAACGGGGACGAGTCGTGCTAATTATCGACGCCGTCAATCAGCTCGACCGACTGGCCGATCCGGCGTTGGCCTTCTGGATTCCGCATCGCCTGCCGCCGGGAATTCGGCTGGTGATTAGCGTGCTCGACTACGGAGAAAAGTCGTGGCCCGAATGTCAGCCTGCGGCCGAGGAACCGGCCGACTGGTTGCGGCAGTTGCGCCGAGCCAAGCTGGCCTCGGCAAGCGACCAAACGGAACTCGCCGTACCGGAACTCGACGACGCGAGTCGGCAACGGATCATTCGCGATCTTCCCAGCGTCTTCTGCAAAACGCTCGAACCGCACTTCGTCGAACAATTGTCGCAGAACGCCGCCACGCGCAACCCGTTGTTCCTACTTGTGGCCTTGGAGGAACTGCGAGTCTTCGGATCGTTCGACAAGCTGCCGCAGCGCATTGCCCAGTTGCCGCAAGCGGACGATCCCCAACGAATCGACGAGGCCCTGGACGCTATTTTCGGGCAAGTGCTCGACCGGCTCGACGCCGACGTCCGGCGTCAGGAGAAACAACTCCGGGGATTGCCTGCCGACACGGGGCTGGTGCCGACGCTGTTTCGCTTGCTCGCTTCGGCGCACGAGGGGCTTTCGGAACGAGAACTCGCCGAACTGCTGGCCCTGCGGTTCAAGGACATCGATCAAGAGCCTCGCGACGGGGCGTTGCAGTTCGTGCTCCGGCAGGTCCGTCCCTACCTGATGTGGAAGGCCCATCCGCAGGGATTGCTGGTCGATTTTTATCACCGGAGTTTCTGGAAGGCCGTAAGACGAAAGTATTGTGACGCCTGCACCACAGACCGAATAGCCGCGATTTATCAGGCGTTGACCGAGTACTTTGCAGATGCGCCGTATTTCCTCGATACCCTGGAAGCTCATCGCTCTGCGGCTATCGACGAACCGTTGAAGCCGCGGCGCGCGAATACTCGTAAAGTGGCGGAGTTGCCCCGGCACTTGGTTCAATTCGAAGCGATTCTCGCGAAAACGGGGCGGCACGTGGAATGGGAAGCGATCCGGCAGTCGCACCGCACGCTTTGGTCGTCGTTGCATTTCTATGAGGCCGCCTCGGAAGGCGCCCGGCTAGCGGAGGTGTGGCGAGGCTTGAAGTCTGCGATCGCCCACTTTGCCGCCGAAGCCGATTTGGCAACCCAATTGCAAGCCGTCAGCGCGGTAATTCGCCACGACCTCGCATGGTTGACGCGTCGGCCGACATTGTTCTTCCAGGCCGTCCATAATCGTCTTTCCCGATCCGGCGACGCCGACAAAGATCGGGCGCTGTATCGATTGATTGTCAAAGAGCTTCGCGAACATAGTGATCGCAAGATAGGCGACATCATCGATGAACACGATTCGGGCGCAGACATCGAGGGGTCAGATCCGTCGCGCTTGCTGGTGGAGCGCTGGCGGCTCGAGAAGGAACGAACAACGCCTGGTTTCATTTGGTTGCGAACCATGCACCACGTGGCGGCGTTAGATCATCCGTTACCTCGCCGCTCCTATCCGGGGCACGGATCCAGAGTGACGGCCGTGATGCTTTCCCCCGACGGGAGGGTCGTGGCCACTGCCGGTGATGACGGAGAGGTCTGGCTATGGGACCGAACCAGCGAAGACGTCGCAGCAAAATTAAGAGCGCATACCAAGTGCGTGTCAGCTCTGGCATTTTCGCCGGACGGTCAACGGTTGGCGACGGTTTCCTGGGCGGGTGAAGTCTTCGTATGGGACGTCACGCGCCGGATGATCGTCAGATCGTTGTCCGTACCCGACGAGACTCCAACGAGCGTGTCATGGAACGGAAACTCAACTCTTTTGGCGGTCGGTTGCGCCGGGGGATCGGTATACTGCTGGGATTGCGATAACGACCGGCCTATGCTGCACGTCACCAACCACGCAGAACCCATCCATCAAATAGTCTTCTCGCCGCATAGCGACGTGCTTTATGTTTTGGACGGAGCGCATCGGCTTTTCGCTTGCGACGTCGCGCGTCGTGCCCCTTCGATGGAGTTTGCGGCTATCGACGACGTGGTCGGAATCGGAGAAGACGATTCCGGTGTGCTGGCAATGGTTAACAAGAGTCACGAGTGGGTTCAACTAGTGGAACTGCCGTCAGGCAGGGAAGTTGGTATCCAGTGGAATCTGCCCACGGGAGTCATGCCTAGCCAGGCGTCAATACAAGGTCGTTCGCGCCAAGCGGCGCTCCTAGATTTTAACGGCGATGTATTTTTGCTGCGACAGCAATCGCCGTTGCCCTTGCAAGTTGGCAGTCACGAAGGCGTGATCGCTACGATTTCGCAGCCGGCGGAAAGTGGGGCGGTGTTTAGCGCCGGTTCGCGTCTCGAGTCCGGCATTGCACTAGAATGGTCCATCGCCGACGGAGACGAAAGCTTAAACGAAATCGCCTCGTTCGTGCACGAACACAGAAAGCTACGGGCGTTCCAAAACCGCGCCGCCGGCAGCCACGAGAACATCTACTCAGTATCCGAATTGATCGGCGTCTCGGCGGACACCAGTTGGTTGGTCGACTTCAACTATAGCCCGTCCGGCGGCGGCCATTTCGGCGTTTGGAGCATCGACAGTGGTTGCTTGACGAGCACGATCGGTAAGTCGTTGATGCCCTTGCACAGGCCCGAATTCCGCAGTAGTGCAGCGGCGATCTCCCCGGACGGCTGGCTACTGGGGGCGTGCCTGATCGACGGCACAGTGCGAATTTGGGACGTCGGCACAACGGCGATCTTCCGCTCGGAGGGGAAGGACCCGGATGAGATGGACGCCCAAATGGCTCAATTGCAGAAATTCGGTGGCGTATTTCGTGGGGATCCTACGACGACCGAGATCACATTTTCACCCGACGGCCGGTTTTGGGCAGTCGGGCTCAATCGAGAAGAGGTGGTCGTCTACGCGCTGCACGATGGCGAACTCGTGCGTCGATTTTCCACGTCGGGTCAGCCCACGTTTCGGTTAACGTGGTCGTGCGACGGCCGGTATTTGGCACGCATCGGCCGCCCCGGTGTCGTGAATGTGTGGCGAATCTGCGACGGGAAAGAGATATTGTCCCTTAGGCTGGCGGGCGTAGCGGATCGGGTCGCCGTTGGTGCTGGCCTTGGCGGCCTACCGTTTATGCTAGCCGGATACAACGACATTAGTTTCTCTTGGGACGGTCTTCTGTTCGCCGTGGTTTCAGACTCGGCAACAAGCGTATATCGGCTCGACGGGTCGCACGATCCCCTGCATTTCGCCACGGGCGGTCAGCAGCTGCGCTTTCAGTCGGACAGCAATGTGGTCCTGATTTTCCCCCGGAGCCGCAGCGATGAAGCGACCGCGATCCGCGTGCGTGGCACCAGCGCGCGGCAATCAGCGCCCGCGGACCTTGCCGCCGGGGCGGTAGTTGTCCGGCGAGAACACGATCTTGTTTTACTCTCGGCGGGCGGCCGTCGAGAAATCGGCGCTCTCCGAGAAATGGAGGGCGGATGTGAAACACTACACCGCTCGTCGGATCGAAGACGGATCATCGCGAGCGGGTCCAATGAGACGTGGATCATCGAAGTGTGCGGCACGCTCGACCGACCGCCTACCGAAAACTGGAGAGCCGACGATGATAGCCACGAATCTACCGGATCAGGTCAGTCCGGCAACTCCTTTTCGTGGGTGACGCCTACGAGGCAGTACGACGCGATTCAAAGAGCCTGGGCCGACGAACTGTCGGTAATTTGCCCGCATTGTCGCCAGGCGCTTCCGATCCAACAGACTTCCGACGATCGAGCGACTTGTTTAAGCACAGTCACTTCGCATCTTGACGGCTCAGCACAAACTCTTCATTGCAAATCATGTGGCGAGCAGCTGCGAGCCACGCCATTTGTATGCGACAATCGTTTTCTTGCGGAATCTGCAGGGAGCAATCAGATGGGCAAAGCTGGCGGCAGATACGATGAGAGTGACTATAAGATTATTGCCGAAAAGGTTCGCAAGAACTTAGCGACCGGCTTCCATCAGGAAGCTCGCCAGTCGGCACTGGCGCTATTCCAACAAGCTGCGGCCGACGGAAACAGTAAATGGCAAGCAAACGCTCTTATGATGACCGCTGACGCTTTGGAGAGTGCAGGGCTATTCACTGAAGTCGTCGCACCATTGGTTGAAGCTGATCGAATCAGTTCGACAGCCGGCATCTGGCGCACGCGTGCGATATGTTCTCATCGCTTGGCGTTGTTGTACATGCGATTCGGAGACATGGCGGGCTGCGTCGATGCGAGTGTGAATGCACAAGAAGCTTATCGACTGTCCGGCAATGACTTGGGAACAGCCAGGTGCCACTTTGTGTGCGCCCAAGGATGGTTTGCTCAAAAGTGCTTGGATGAAGCGCTCGATGAATGTGAACGAGCCGAGAAGCTCTGCCGGACTGCGGCTGCCTGCGAACCACTTGGGCCGGCAAAGGCAAACGACATGCCGCCGGCGCATCAGACGTTAAGCGGGGTACTTCTCCAGAAGGCTGAAATACTGATTGAGTTGGGCCGCTTGGACGACGGAGAGAATACGTCGTTAAAGCAGATATTACTGCTCTCAGATATGATGGCGCCTGAACTTCTGGCACATAGCATTCATCGCATCGTAATGGCACTAATGGACCATACCGGTAATCCTACGCGTGGCTTAGAGTGGCTACACCTTGCTCACAGGATAATCGAGGACAAAGGCGGGGAGGGGCTTGAGGCGCAGGTTTTACGGGAGGAGCAAATCCTGCTAGAACGCAATAGGGAGGAATTCAACGATCTGTACCACCGCGCTCTCGAAAACTGGTCTAACTTGCCGTTTTGGAAACGATGGTTCGTGCCGAAGCCCCGTCGGCCGGAATAACACTAAATTGTTGGAAGGCAAGGCGATGCCGGATCACGTCCACATGCTTTTAAGCGTTCCGCCCAAATACAGCGTGGCGATGACGATCGGGTTTCTGAAGGGGAAGAGCGCGGTGAGAATTCATCGCGAGTTGTTGCGAACGAAAGGCACGTTGTTCGGACGAGCGTTTTGGTCCCGCGGCTACTGCGTGAGCACGGTGGGCCTGGAAGAAACGATGATTCGTCGTTACATCCAGGACCAGGAGAAAAACGAGCGGGACCAAGAACGCGGACTATTTGACGAAACGTAAACCACCATCAACGGCCCCTTTTAGGGGCCTTCATCAAGCCACCGGTTCTGCCGGTGGTTACTGACTCTGTCCGTCTCGAATGCCATGAAGTTAAGCCCGAAACCTCGTAAGAAGTGGATTTGGCGACGCCGGCATTTGGGGGCTGACGCGTGCATACGACGGGCTGCACCTCGCAACAAGAATGACGGGGGGCGGAAAAGGGGGCGTTGTTGCTCGTACGAAAATAAACGTCTCAAGTGCTGGGGTCGTTGACGTCGACGCCAAGTTGCCGTAGTTAAGGCTGCACAAAGAATCTCCATGTGGCGTTTCACCTCTACGCAAACGCCGCAATCCAATAGGAGATCAACTCGCAGTGCAGGCTCGCTCGTCTACTTTTAGATGCGGCCTTGTCGAATAACTCGCTTTTTCCACAACCTTTAGGTGCTGTCACTCGTTTGCAAGCCACGACGGGTTGTAGTTGTTCGACAAGGCCTTTAGATGCCAATGCCCAAACAAACGTGGGAATAGATTATCGAGGCAATGGATGGTCTTTTGTTCCGGAAGACCACGAACGAGCACGTCGTCTCCTCAAGGACGCAGCCGCGCGCTGTCACAACCCATCCGTTGAGATTCCCGAAGAACTTGGTTGGAATTGAAGGGAAATTCGTACGGCGGATGCGTTCAGTCTAGCCAGGTCCATCGATCTCAGTTAACGCTACTCACCCCGGCATGACGGGGGCTTGGCCGCCGAGGGTGACCCACCAGTCGTCGTTCTCTTCGGCCATCACGTGGTCGGCTTCGGCGACGACGCGGGCCAGTTCCGTGCGGGTGCTCGCCGCACGGGCCCGATCGGCCAAGCCGCGTAAGACCGGTTCAAGTTGTTTCGAGCGGGCCGCCAGTCGGTCGTGATCGCGCAGCACTGCGCAGGCGTGAATCGCCGCGCCGACGGCCGGCAACACGATCGCCAGGAGCGTGATCGATTGCCCGAGTAATCCGAGCGTCGCATGCGGGTCGTGCGTGTCGCCGTGGCCGACGCCCGCGACATGCAACACGGCCATCATCAGCGTGGCGGCGAACGTCAGCCAACCCGCCAGATGAAACTGGTGCGCGCCCTTTTCGTGCCGCTCGATTTTTTTCCGGTGCCAATCGGCCTGACCGCGGATCCAAGAATCGACGATCTTTTGTAACGTGCCGATCGCCGGTTGTTGCGTCAGTTCACGTCTTAACCGCGTGAGCACCGGCCGAAACGCACTCTCGAACCATTCCTCGGCTCCCGGGTACGGCCGCGGATCGATGATCTGCACCGCGAGTTGGTCCAGCTCGCTATGCAAAGGCAGGCGATGGTAGGCCGTGGAAAACTCCTTGGCCCGCGTGGGGAGCAGTCGGCACTCAAAGTCTTCCACACCGCCGGTGGCAGGGAGGAGATCCTTTTCCGTTCGGCGACGCAGTACGCGAGCTTCCGCCGTCGGATGGTCCGAGTCGATCCACAGCACGAGTCGACCGGCGTCGACGGCGTAGCGGACGATATCGGCGGTGCCGTCGCGTCCTTGGGCCGGTTTGCCGTTCCAGACGGCCATCAGAATTTCGCACCCTTCGACCACGGCTCGACCGACCGACTCATACGCCGCCCTGCGGGCCTCGTGCGGGTTGGCGTATTGATGGGTGGTGAAGTCGGGATTGAGCGTCGTCACCGCGCCGCTTCGCTCGGCGGGCGCGAACAGTTCGTCGAACTCGCGGCGATCTTCGTCGGTGTCGAAATCCTTGCGGTACTCCTCGACCGGCATGGGCAAGATCACTTCCAATCGCGGCGGCTGCGTCGCTTTGGGAGTGCGGGTAATCTTCTCGTCGGCGAGCGCCAGTACCGCTTTGGCAACAATCCGATCGGCACCTTTAGCCAGGGGCGAAACGACGACCCAATCGACGGGTGTTTGCCGCGCCGGTGGCACCTCGCGCGGCGACGCCCGCATCAACTTCACGGCCCGCAGCGCATCGGCCAACAGCAGTTGGCATTGTTGTTTTAGATCGCGCTGTGATCCATGCGGTCCGTATGGTCGTGCCCCGGCATCGCCTAGCATGTCACCGATTGTCGTCAGCAATCGACCGACGGCATGCTCGATCGAGCCAAGATCCTCCTCGGCCAAGTTGCGATGCCCCGTCACACCGATTCGTAGTTCGTAGGGAAGCATCATGGATTCGTTATCGGGTGAGTTTGAGGTTGCTGAACGTCGAACTAACGAAGACCCGAATGACCGGATACCATCAGTTTCGTAAGTCAAAAACATCCTCAAACTTGAATAGCCCATCAAATTGCTCCGGGCGATCTTCTTCGGTCGCGGTCATCAGCCCGGCCTTCACCAGAGTAAACGTCATGGCGCCAAAGTCGTCTGTGCGGGTGATGTTCCAGTCTCGGAGCTGCTCTTGAGCATCGAGGCCGAATCTTGCCTTAGCCAAATCGCAGAGACCAAGGCATAACACTTCCGCCGTGATATGCGTGGGGTTCGCGGAATCCTGCGTTTTAGTTCCCTGTTCAGTCCTGAATTTATCTACCGCGAACTCGAGACCGTCCATCAGGAAGTCGTAGGCCTCGATGGGATAACCGGCGGCGGAGAGCATCTCCAGTTGCTGCGCATTGCATCGGCCGGCGATGCCGGATGCCACAGCTAAATCAGGTTCACGCATGGGAAGACCCTGCCGATAGCGCTTCAGGGCTTCCTCGGTTTGTGCACTTGCGTTCTCGTCGGGCGCCAAATCCAGCGCCTTCTTCGCCGTTTCGACGGCCCTGGAGAATTTGCCCAGTTCCGCGAAGGCGGCACCCACGGTATCTACCAAGGCCCACTCACGCCATCCGGTAATTTTGCAGGCTTTCTCTGCCAGGAGCAGGGCGCGGGTACCTTCGCGAATGCCGTCCATGGGGCAGGTGGCGAAGAACCACGCAGCTTGATTCAGGATCGACGGATCATCGGGTGTGATCAGCACAGCCACTTCGTGAATCTCCGCAGCCAATTCGTAGTTCCCGCGAGAACCTGCCGCCTTGGCATCGGCTAAAAGCATCCTGGCGAACTCCCCGGCGAACTCCGGCCACGCTTGTCCCAGTTGACGATAGACTCGCTGTAGACCGCGTCCGGCGTCCTGGACGCTTATGTCGTCGATGGCTTCTAGCAACGACGCCCCATGGACATTCTGCGGAGAACCTTCTGTCGGAATATCCAGTCCGCCGAGATATGCCAGCGCCAAGGTCTTCGTTACGCCATCTTCCTGCTGCTCGGCTACGCGCAGGATTTCGTCCCACAGTTCCCGGGCTTCGTCCAGCTTGTCGTTCTGCCGCATGCCTATGGCGCGAAACTTCCTGGCGCACTGCTCGGCCCCGGGACCCGTGCCAGGATCCATTTGGACCGCCTTGTCCAACTCTCCGGAGATTTTTTCGAGTGCCCCCCAATCTTCCTCGGCGATGGCTATTTCCCCTCGCAAAGCTAGAGCTTCGCGGTAGAGCCAGGGGACTTCGGCATCCCTTGCCTTAAGAATTGCCTCACCAAGCGGCTGGCACGCCTTGGCAAACACCCCGTTGTTCGCAAGGACCGTCGCAAACCGGAGCAACGCAATCAGGACAAGGACCGGCTGGTGCGCTTCCTGGGCCACCTCGACCATTTCTTCGCACCACTCGGCCAGTTGTCCCATGTGGTTCTCCGCGCCCAATGCCAGGGCTCGATTTTGCAATCCGGCGCGAAGCTCGGCTCTGTCCAAAGACTGGGTTGCACGATCCAGTTCCAGAAAGCGCTTCATCTTGTCCCCAGGGATCGCCTTGCACGTTTGAATGATCTCTTCGAAAGCTCCTCGGCAGGCGAGAGCGCGAAGCAGCTCGTTTCCCCACAGCAGGGCGGTCTCATTCCCAGCGGACGTCGCCGACGCGAATTCCTCCTTCACAAGTTCCAGCATCCGTTCATCGTCTAAGTGATGCTTCCGTAGCGTAATGAACTGGCCCATCAGCTGCCGAGTATGCAGGGATGCAATCATCGCGTCGGATTGAGCCGGAACCTCCGCCAGGACCCTGCCGACTTCATCAAAGTAATGCATCGCTCCTTTGGGCACGCCGGCCTGCTCCAGAATGACGGCGATCTCCAACGCCACGAGAGTTGCCGCAAGGTGGTTGTCCACTTCCTGAAGCGCAGTCATCAAGCCGTCTAGTTCCAGCAATGCCTCACGGAGCCGGTTGTTTCGCCAGTGCTCCACCGCCGCGGAATATCGCGTCCAATCCACGCTCCGGTTTCGTTGCGCCGTTTCGCTCAACGGCTCTGTCACAACGGGTTCTGAAATGGCCCTCACGGCGTCGTCGCCCAGCAACGGGGAGAATTTCATTTCACGGAAAAAGGTCGATACGTTGACAAAAGGATCGACGACGCCAAATAGACGTTCGTAGAGTTCGCGCAGCGCGGCAACCCTTTCCTTACCGCCCAGATCCGCTATCAAGCCTTCCGCCATGACATGGGCTTGCGGCCTGGGTTTCCATTTGGAAGCATCCTTTTGCTGCCCGATCCAAAAGTCGTACAGACTTTGAATGAACTCGTTGATCAGACAGTAGAGCAATCGCGGAGCGTCATAACTGACGATGTTCGCATACTCCCGCCAACTGCTGGGGCCCATCCCCACGCGCATTCCTTCGATGCCGCGCACTCCAAGCAGTTCCATCAATCGTCGCTCGTCTTCGATGCCCTGCATTTGATCGCGGAGCATGACGAAGCGAGGTTCGGCCAGACTCTCATAGCCAGCTTCCACATATTCCACGCACTTGAGGAGATATTCGAGCTTCTCATCTTCGAGGGAATCTCTGATCAAGCCGGCCAACACGCGTTTGACGGGAATGCAGACGCATTTCAAAGCCGCCAGTCGTTCGAAATAGTGCCGGTGCTTTCGCGGGCATTCGTGCGGGAATTGGTGCGCCTTCTCCAGCAACTCGATTTCACGTTGGAGTTGCGCCAAGCGATCGTGGTCTTGGGCGTCCAGCGCCTGAGCTGCGAACTGTTTCAATAACAGCAGTTCGAGCCACGCGTGACTTCCTCCAGTCACGACGGTACATCCCACCTTATGTAGTTTTTTCAAACCCACCCCGAACAAATCGTTCGTAGCCTGGAGTTCCGACTCGGAGGTTGGGCAAATGACGGTGGTGAAGTCGCCGTCGGACCTCTCTGCGTTGTAGTTGGATCGGTCGAGGTGTCTGAAATCGCCAAAACCTCGTTTCACCAAATTTATGAACTCTGCGACCACGGGGTCGCTCTTCCGCAGATCCTCAAGAATTGCATTTGCGGATGACGACGAGTGGTATCTATCAAGAACTAACGCCACCCGCTTTCGCACGCGCCCATCAGGATGCGCTGCTGCGTGGGACAAGGCTTTGATGGCTACGGGTGACGTTTGATGGTCAGCCAATGCGCCCACCAGTAGGGCCAGTTCGCCCACCCCCTGCCACGACTCTTCTTTCATGAGCTTTTCAACGGCATGCGACAGGATATCCCGGCCGCTTCGCAATGCCGCCTTGGCGGCGGCATGTCGCAGAACTTCGGTCAAGGAACCGTCACTCGTGTCGCACATGATGTCGAGCAGCCGGTTGTAGAAGGCGACGTTTCGGTTTGATGAATTGCCCGCCACCGGAGGGTGCTCGATCGCATACCACAAGGCGGCCAGACGGCGGCGTGGATTCTCAGCGGCCAGATCGCCCAACAACTCGCCGAGCGAGAGACGCGGCGGTGGCAGGTTTCGCGCACCGAGGGTGTGAAATTCGCCGTTCCGCCCCGGGCAGATGCAGGTCCCGGTCTCTCCATCAATCCATCCAAAGTCTCCGGAACCGTCGTCGGGCGGGGCATCGCAAACGGCAAACAAATCGCCGCTCACAAAGTCCCACACGCGAAGCTGCCCTGAGCCCCAAGCGTCTCCAACGACGATCCTTCCGCTCCGCGCGAACGCCACTCTTGAGAACAATAGATCCGAACTCAACAAGGACTCGCACTGCTGGGTGCAGGAGTGATAGATCTGCACATGCTTCATCTGGTTGTTGAAGGCACCGACGACGAATGTCCCGCCGTCCGGTGCAACATCCACGTTATGGATGAAATCGAGTGCCAGCGATCCGCCCAGCAAGATGGGGGCAACGAGCTGACCGCCGCGTCGCAATCCGAACTCTAGATCCCAGAATTCCAAAAAACCGCCCGAGGAAAGGATTTCATGGGAAACCGTTGCGGCGCCCCAACCGTGCCGGTCAAGAACCACACATTCTGCGCGAACGGGAAACTTGTTCAATTTGTGACGGAGGCGCCCCGTGCGAAGATCCCACACACGAAGTTCGAAGTCTCCATCGTTCTTATCGTTGTCCGACAAAGTCGCCTCTTTGCCGCCCACTGAAACCGCCACCGAGCCGTCTTGACTCAAACCGACGGCACCGATGGAATGTACGTGGTCGTTGAAACGGAGTATTGGACCGTTCTCACCATCGTGAACATGAATTTCTTTTTCGCCGGAGACAAACGCGAACCTGTTTGACTGCTCGCCTGCGACCAGATGCGAAGGCTTCTCCGCGCCGAGAGCGGCCAGGCGGCTGCCGTCCTGGGTGTTCCAAAGTTCAACACCCCGCTCAGGATCCAAGGTGGCCAGCCGACTCCCCGCTGAAAGAAAAGCTGCCTTGGATTCGCCCTTTCTCGCCGACGATGCCAGCGGAACTCTCCGCGGCTCCTTCCCAGCGGCGTCATCACCCTTAGGCGGAAGAACCAGGGATATGGCCTCAGAAGCGTCGCTTTTGGTGTGAACTATACGCGCTCCATTGCAGCTTACGATCTTGGGGCCGAGCGAGAAGCCGTCCTGCTGCGATGCTACGTCTTGCGTTTCGGGCACGACGGCCAGATCCCATAGCCGGGTTTCACCATGACTCGAGTTGAGCAGAAATCTACCGTCCGGCGTAACGGCGATCGCGTGTTCACTACCTGCTCCTGAAATCCTTCTCGGCTTCGTTACGCCGTCGTGCAGATCAAAAATGAGGAGATCCTGTTTTTTGACGGAGCCGAAAAAATACCGGCCTTCAGGCGAAAGACAAAAGGTCTTGTCGAATTCCTCGGTAAAGGTCCGATGCGCAACCGGCTCATCACGGCCCAGTTCCCACACAAACAACTCCTGTTTGGTGACGGCCGCTAGGAATTTCCCATCCGGCGTGACCTTCGCTGCTTGATACGATTGGCCGGACGGCGGTTGAATTACCTTCCAATTCTGTGTGCCAACCTCCCAGCAATGGAGTCGCCCATTGCTACAGGTGCCGACACAGATTCTCCCAAAAGCATCCAGGGACATCGTGTTGATCAGAAGCGCATTGTGAATGACACGGAGACACCGGCCGCTTCGAGTATGCCAATGGCGAATGGTGTGGTCCCGCCCAGCCGAGACCACGATGGCGCCGTCAGCGCTTAAGACCACGGCTTCGACGGCGTCTGTGTGGCCCTGGAGAATGCCTGTGCATTCTCCGACCTCTGCGTCCCAGATTCTTAGAGAATAATCGGGAGTGATCTTCATGGGACGCCCGTCATGTCCCATGATCGGCGCAAGCACGTTCATACCGTCCATGGTGCCGCCCGTTGCCAAAATCGACCAGGTTCCTCCGCCGGAAACTCCAATTCTGCCGTCGAGAGTCATGGCCACATGGTCGATGTCATCGTGATGCTCGTTCGTGATCCTTACCGGCGCTCCGGTGACAAGGTCCCAGAACCTGACGGAACCGGACCGTCCTCCCGCAGTTACGCCAAACCTGCCGGTCGCATCGATCGCCACGGACTTGGCATCATGCCGCAAAGTGCGCAACCATCGGCCCGACAAGTCGGTATTTGGCAATGACGGCTCGATGTCAAACTCCACCAAACGACGTGCCCCGGAAAGTCTGGTGGCCTCATCAACCACGCTCTGCCCCGAGGGGTAACGCTGAGCAAATTGGGCCGTCTCGTAGGGATAGTCTTGGAGTTTGTGTGAGTGAGTCGACACAAACTGCGCAAACTGGGCCAGTCGGCTTTTGGTTGCCAAACCGTTCGGTCCAAATTCACTAGCCTGAGCAAGCGGGAGCTGCGGGAAGGGCCGACACATCGGAGAAGCATCGCCGACTCGGTCGCCTTCCTCGGATTCACGGCGGTGTTGCCGCACGAAGTCAACGATGCTTGAGGCGTATTGCCGCATCAAAGCCAGACGAGATTCATCTCGATCTTGATCGATAATGGTGAAGGCCCTGATGTAGTCGGCCTCCAAATCGTAGAGTGCGCCGACCAGGCACTTCGCTTCCACAAAACTCAAGTCCGTGAGGAGTTCCTCTAATTTCGCCTTGCATTCGACGGCACCGGAGGTCGCGGCCGCCACCAATTGCCAAGGGTATTCGTCGGTGTAGCGGTTGTTCACCGCGGCCCGCCGTCCTGAAACCGTATCCGCGGAATTGGTCACTACAGTTTGAGAGCCGAAGAACCGGACTAGTGCCAAGTGAGCCCGTGCGCGATCGCCACTATCCAGGTATCGTGAACGCACCACCTCGGAGACATCACGGTGATAGAAGTCAATCAAACTTGTCCCCTGATACGACCGAACCGTCAGGAAGGATTGGAGCTCCGCGTGGAGCCTGGACCAGACGACGAATGGAAGTTGCGGGGCGATGGGCGAATCAGGGGCTCGGCGACGATACTCCTCCATGAGTTCACCGTCGGAGGACAAAGCTTTTATGATTTCCATTTCCGATAGGCCGCGACGCGACGCGGCCAGACATGCGAAAGTCCGATTGACAAGCATCTTCCCGTGGTGCTGAGGCTTCTCAAGTCGGTCGAAGACGTCAGAGAGCAGGCCTTTGACATCACGCGGCACGCTCGATTGATGAATCTCAGTGAAGGAACTCCAATTTAGTGCCTCCTGGGCGGCAAGCTTGAGGTAGAGAGGTGACTGACAAGCGGCAAATCCATCAAGCACACGCTGGCGCTGCTCTGGCTGGAGCTTTCTGCCGGAGGCCGTCAGCCACATGGTGAGAAGCGCGTCTCCATCCTGACTCGACAACAAGGGCAGCTTCAGTTGGTCCGATGCGAAAAAACGCCGGACCTGTTGATAAGCTCGATTTGAGTCCAACTCTGAGACCGAAACGATCAATTTCACCCTCGCGGGCAGTTCCTCGCCCAGGGGCAACCAGTGCAACGATTGGGCGTCCTCAGTGGGGTTGAGTTGGTCGAGGGCGTCCAAAAAAATCACGATGGCAGCGTCTTCAGGAGGTGTTGTCAGTAGAGCATGGAACTCTTTGGTCAGCTCGGAGAACTGGGTGGGAATGGGGCGACTTTTTCCGAGCGCGTCATTCAACTGCCGACAGATACCGGAAAGCAGCGCCGGCAACTCGGATGAATCAGGCGTCGCTCCGATGAAACGGGCCGCCGGAATTAGCTGCGAAGCCGAGCCCCTGATGTTCAACCACGCCCGCGCCAGTACGGCGGTCTTTCCAGAACCGGGTCGTCCGACAATCACCAGCGGCCGGTTCGTTTTCTCATCAAATACATACTGCTGAAT